>NZ_JBMNDS010000057.1:43639-62582 GCF_052543295.1 Streptomyces sp. SAS_270 | reverse complement strand
CCCCCCCCCCCACGGCTCACACCTTCTCTTCCAGGCGCAGCTGGACCTCGACCTCCTGATCACCCGAGTCCATGCCCATCTCGTGCACCGTGAAGCACTCGTCCAAGGCCCCGCGCAGCTGCTGCACCGCGTGCGGGCTGCCCTGGACGTCGGCCGTCACGGGTCCCGACAGATGAGCGTCCGGTGTCCCCGCGCGCTCGGCGGGGCGTGACATGTCGAACGTCCCGGCCCAAACGGTGGGACGCCGCTGTTTCGTCTCGTGCGGCTCCTCGTCGGCGGCGCGGTCCGAGGCGAACCGCCCCTTCAAGGCCTGGAAAAGGTTCCCGGCGTCCGTCGCGGAGCACTCGCTGAGCACCACCTGAACCTGCGACGCAGGCAGCTCATTGTTCATCACGGCCCGTCCTCTCCTCTGTGTACTCGCGGGTACCCCCCGAGCGCCGGGGCACTCGGGACGGGCCGTCGGCATGCCTCGCGCCGAGCACCCCGAGTGGTCGTTCACCCCCTGGTCAGCACGGACCGTGAGCTATGTTGAGTCCTCGTGGGACACGAAGGAGGCGCACCGGTGTCATCGCCGCAGCAGGCACGCGCGCAGGCGTCCGCCATCACCTCGGGCCGTTCGGCAGCCGAGGCGGGTCCTGCCCCCGCGTCCCAGCTCAGGAAGCTGTTCGACGGGCCCAGGCTCTCTCCCGGACAGCGGCGGATCGCGCAGTACCTGATCGAGAACATCACCGAGGCGGCGTTCCTCTCGATCACGGATCTCGCGGAACGCGTCGGGGTGAGCCAGCCCTCGGTGACCCGTTTCGCGTCCGCGATGGGCTTCAGCGGTTACCCCGCGCTACGGGAGAAGCTCCAGTCCATCGCGCTCAGCACCCTCGCCGGCGGCCCGGGCGCCCAGACGGAGGACCACGGCAACGAACTGCAGGCCGCGGTGGACGCCGAGATCGAGAACCTGGAGAACCTGCGGCGGGACTTCGGCGACCCGGACCAGGTCATCCGGATCGGCCGCGCGCTGTCACTCTCGGCGCCCCTGACAGTGCTGGGGCTGCGCATCTCCTGCTCGCTGGCCGAGTACTTCGCGTACGCCGCCCGCCGCATCCACCCCGATGTGCGGCTGGTGACGCGGGGCGGCAGCGTCGCCTACGACGCGATCCTCCAGTCGCGCGCAGCCGGCGGCTCGTGGCTGCTGGCCTTCTCGCTGCCCCGGCACGCCCAGGAGACGCTGACGGCGGTGCGGGTGGCGCGCAGTGCGGGGCTGAAGGTGGCTCTCGTGACCGATCTGGCGCTCGGGCCGCTGGTGGAGGAGGCGGACGCCACCTTCGTCATCGGCACCGGCTCGCGTCTCGTCTTCGACTCCTACGCCGCGCCCGTCGTCATGTCCGCGGCGCTGCTCCAGGCCATGACCGATGCCGATTCGGAGCGGACGCAGGACCGCCTTGAGGAGTACGAGCAGATCGCCGAGCAGCATCAGTTCTTCCTCAAGGACTGAGCCCGCTCCCCCTCGGGGCCGAGTCCGTGGCGCCGTCCCGAGAGCAACACCGCCGTCACCTGCGCGTCGCACAACGCACCCTGAGCACCCTCTTCCGCACCCCCCGTCACCATGGCATCACGGGATCATTCACCCCATTTCCCGCATGAATTTTTTCATGTCCTTGCGTATCCGGCGGTATATATAAATACTTCTCGCGGATCGTGACCCGGAGGCCTCCGGGTCATCTCCGACGGTCACCCGGGGCCTCCCGCTCCTACCCGCACAGGGCCTCGGGTGTTCGGACGGGCCGCGCAAGCGCCCGTGGTGGCGGCCCCGGCCAATCCCCTAGACCGGGGCCGCCCCCGACTCCCCCCACGACCCATACCGCCGACGTAACCCGGAAGCGATGAACATGGCGCTGACATACATACCGATCACCTCGGACTGGCCGTGCCAGGTAAAGGCCCCAGGCAGCTACGACTGGGAGCGATCGGCGGCCAGGTGGCTGCGCGAGCTGGTACCCGCCCGGTACGCCAGCTACCCCGCGCTGATCAAGCACCCCGTCCTGCTCGCCCGACACGCCCAGATCCAGGTCCAGCACGAGATACGGGTCGCCCGGACCGCTCTGCAGACCGCCCGGTCCGAGTTGCCCTCGCTCGGGGTCCCGGAGTCGGTCATCGAGCACACCATCAAGATGTACGCGGCCGAAGTGCTGCAGCTCCAGCACATCGCCCGCAGTGTCAGAGCGGTGTCGCAGGCACTCGTCGACAACAACCTCGCGCGCGCCTGACCCCGGTGGACGTCGTGTACGGCAGGGGCTGAAGGTGCAGGCCGCAGCACCCGCCGTACCGCGTAGGGCGCAAACAGCCGAACAGGGGCGCTAGGAACGGCGTCGCCGGGAACACGTAGGGGAGAAACACCCCGCGCAGCCCGAGCTGCCCGACGAGAGCCCTGGACGGACACATGGATTCCACGGCATGGACGGCCCTTCTCATCGTCGTCGCGCTCCTGGCGGCCGCCGCCCTGGGCGTGGCGATCACCCTCCTGGTCCGGCTCGTGCGTACCCGCCGCGATCTGCGCCGAGCCGGGCTCCCCTCAGGACCGAAGTGGGTCTTCTGGGGTGCCGTCCTCTATCTCGTGCTGCCCACGGATCTGCTGCCCGACCCCGTGTACCTGGACGACATCGGCGTACTGCTGCTGGCGCTGCGCTCCCTGCGCACCCCCGCCCCGCTGACCGAGGCTCCCGGCCGCGGGAACCACCGCGCGCCAGTGGAACGTTGACCGATCAGCGGCCCGTCGGGCGCGGACAGGAAGCGCCCTGTGCCCGTGCCGGAGGCCGGTGAGGACCACCACGGCGACGGGCGGCACCATGAGCGAGCTGGTTCCCGGGGGCAATGTGCCCCTGCCCGGCGGCACCCTGACCCTCAGGGTGCCGGGCCCCTTCGACGTGTCCGCGCTCATCACCGACGACGGCGGAAAGGTGCGCGGCGACGGTGACTTCGTGTTCTACAACCAGCCCACCGCGCCCGGGGCCCGGCTCGCCGGTGACACCCTCACCCTCGACCCGCCCGCCCTGCGCGCCGGAGCCAGTCGCGTCACCGTGGTGGTCAGCCCGGCCGACCCGTCGGCCCGGCTCGCCCAGCTGCCCGCGCCCACCGTGCACATCACCGGCCCCGGCGGCGGTGTCCTGGCCCGCTTCACCGCGCCTCGCCCGCAGCAGGAGACGGTACTGCTGCTCGCCGAGATATACCGGCGCGGAACGGCATGGAAGCTGCGCGCCGTGGGCCAGGGATACGCGGACGGACTGGCGGGCCTGGCCCGGGACTTCGGGGTCGACGTCACCGAGGACGCGGCCCCGCCGGCGGCCGAGCCCCCGCGCGGGTACGGGGGCGAGCCCGCCCACGCGCACGGACGCAGCCTGCCGTACGCCGGTGGAGTGCCGGGCGAACAGGGCACCCATGCTCAGGACGGTCTCCTCGCCCTGGTGAACTCCTCGCGGGCCAGGGCCGGTTCACCGCCCGTGTCCCTCGATGTCCGCCTGGCGGCCGCGGCACGCGCACACGCCACCGGCATGGCGGCGCACGGGCGCCTCGACTCCGAGAGCCCCGACGGCACATCCCTGTACCAGCGCATCACCTCCGGCGGATACACGTATCTGACCGTCGGCGAGCATCTCGTCTCCGGCCCGCGCACCCCCGGCGAGTTCGTGGAGTACTGCCTCTCCGCCGAGCGGTCACGACTCACCCTGCACGACCCCGCGTTCAGCCAGGCGGGTTGGGCGTACGTGAGCGGCGGACGGTCCGGGGACATGTACTGGACGGCGCTGTGGGCGCAGCCCTTCACTCCCGCGGGTCTGGTGCGCGCCGCGAACGAGGTCATCGCGCTGACCAACGCCGAACGAGCGGCGGCGGGACTGGCTCCCCTGTCCGGCGACCCCCTGCTGACCACCGCCGCGCAGGCACACAGTGCGGACATGGTGGCCCTCGCCTTCTACTCCCACACCTCGCCCGACGGCCGTGAACCCTGGGACCGGGCAGCCGCGGCCGGCAGCACGCGCCGCACCATCGGGGAGAACATCGCCTGCGGGCAGCGCTCCCCCGCCGAGGTGGTGCGCGGCTGGATGAACAGCCCCGGACACCGCGCCAACATCCTCAAGCCCGACTTCACCCACCTGGGAGTCGGCCTCGCGGGCGGCGGCAAGGCGGGCACGTACTGGACGCAGCTCTTCGGCGGCTGACGACCTCGGTCTGCCCGGCGCGTGTGATCACAGCGGCGGCTTTTCCCCCAACTCCCGTCTTTCTCCCGGAACAATGCAACCTGCGTGCTTGTCCGGCGCGTAGAGATGGTGTCGCCGCCGGAGAACGCGGCATGCGATGTGCGGAGGCCTCCGCACCGGTAGAGAACTTGGGGAGAAGAATCAGATGGTCTCAGCAACGGTGGGCACAGGGACTGCGCTCGGCGCGGTTCTGTTGTCCCTCCTGGCAGCCCCCGCGCACGCCGCGACCGACGCGGCACCGGGTGGCTCCGACCGCGTGACGCCGGTCGCCGCCTCGAAGTTGGCGGCGCCCGACGACGCGGGGCTGCGCAAGGTGCTGCGCACGGCGATGTCGCAGGGAGCCCCTGGCGCGATGGCGCGGATCGACGACAACGGCACCGTCCACAAGGTGGCCGAGGGCGTCGCCGACCGGGCCACCGGACGGGCGATGAACACGAACGACCGGTTCCGCGTCGGCAGCGTCAGCAAGAGTTTCTCCGCCGTGGTGCTGCTGCAACTGGTCGACGAGGGCAAGATCGACCTGGACACCTCGGTGAACACGTATCTGCCCGGGCTGCTGCCCGACGACCGGATCACCGTGCGCCATGTGCTGAGCCACCGCAGCGGCCTGTACGACTACACCGACGACATGTTCGCCCAGACGGTCCCCGGCTTCGAGTCCGTTCGCAACAAGGTCTTCACCTACCAGCAGCTGGTGGACCTCTCGCTCCAGAAGCCGCTCAACAACGCGCCGGGAGCCGCCTATTCGTACTCGAACACCAACTTCGTGGTCGTGGGCATGCTCATCGAGAAGCTCACCGGCCACTCCGTGCGCACGGAGTACCAGAACCGCATCTTCAAGCCGCTGAAGCTGACCAACACCTTCTACGTGCACCCGAAGACGCAGATTCCGGGCAGCCATGCCAACGGCTACCTCACCCCGGACGAGGCCGGTGCGCCGCTGGTGGACTCCACCGAGCAGACGGTCTCCTGGGCCCAGAGTGCGGGTGCGATCATCTCCACCACGCACGACCTGGACACCTTCTTCTCCTCGCTGATGCGCGGCAAGCTCATGTCCGCCGCCCAGCTGACGCAGATGCAGCAGTGGGTGACGGTCAACAGCACCCAGGGCTACGGCCTCGGGCTGCGCCGGCGTGACCTGTCGTGCGGCGTCTCCGTGTACGGGCACACCGGCACGGTGCAGGGCTTCTACACGTACGCCTTCACGTCGAAGGACGGCAAGCGCAGCATCACCGCGCTCGCCAACACCTCCAACAACGGCAACGTGCTCACCACCATGGCCCAGACCCTGGAATCGGCGTTCTGCGGCAAGCCGACGAGCGCCAAGGCCGCGGCACGCGTCGCTGCCCCGGTGGAGCGGCACGAGGACATCGCGCCGAACATCACCCTGAACTGACCGCGTCCGGTGCGGCCACGGGGCGCCTGCCCCGCGGCCGCACCTCATCCCGGTCCGGAAGAGTTTCAGCGCGCTCGCGGTTGCCCAGCCTCGGCGACGCGACCTTGCACCGTACCTGCGGGGAGAATGTCCCTGGCGGCGAGACTCGACGCCGCCCCGACCGAGTGCGGAGTGAGGAAGCGCGTTCCATGACCTTCGACGACCTCCTGGAACGGGCGGCGGCGCTCGTACGGCCCGGCCACCGAGCGATCCTCGGGATCGCGGGCGGACCCGGGGCGGGCAAGACGACGCTCGCCGCGCATCTGGTCCGGCAGCTGAACGGCGACGGCCCGGCTTGGGTGGCGCACGTCCCGATGGACGGTTTCCACCTCGCCGACGTGGAGTTGGACAGGCTGGGCCGGCGTGATCGCAAGGGAGCGCCGGACACCTTCGACGCGGCCGGGTACGCCGCGTTGCTGCGCCGCCTGCGCGAGGAGGACGACGACGGCATCGTGTACGCGCCGGGTTTCGAGCGGGTCCTGGAGCAGCCGGTCGCGGGCGCGATTGCGGTACCGCGCACCGCGCGGCTGGTGATCACCGAGGGCAACTACCTTCTGCTGCGCGAGGGCGCCTGGGCGCGCGTCCGGGCGCAGTTGGACGAGGTGTGGTTCTGCGAGCTGGCCGAGGAGGAGCGGATCCGCCGGCTCGTCGACCGCCACGAGGAGTTCGGCAAGGACCACGACACGGCGGTGGCCTGGGCGCTGGGCACGGACCAGCGGAACGCGGACCTGGTCGCCGCGACCCGCGAACGGGCGGATCTGGTCGTGCAGACCACGGGCCTCGCCCTGCCGGCCGAAAGATAGCCCCGCCTACCTGGGGGTGTCGGCCTGCGACCGGCTTCGCCGAACGCCTGCGGCGCACGGCAGTCGGCCTGCCGGGGGCGATGTCAGTGCCGCTTGGCAGACTGGTGATCATGAGTCACAACATCTCGTACTCCACCGCGGACAAAGCCGATGTACTGGCCTACCTGGGCAGCAACGGTGCGCTCTCCGACGAGCAGTTGCGCCGCCTCAACGGCATGTGCAGGGAGGCCAGGGCTCGCCAGGACGACCTCGACCGGCAGGGCGTCGACTGGGGCCTGTCCATCCCCGACGCCCTCGATCACCTCATCGCCGGACACACCCGCTCGGACGCCCAGTGCGCGGGCAACGCGTACCACGCCGCGCTGCAGCACATCATCGACCACAACGCGTCCGACCCCTCCCACCTGGGCACCTATTCCAAGCCCAGCACCTTCTTCGGCCTGGTGGACGACGAGATGCGACGCCTCGGTGTGCCGGCCGACCTGCTGCCGCACGGCTTCCTCTACGACGGCCCGCCCCCGGAGTTCCCCCACCTCCCGTACGCGATCGACGGCTACCCGACCATCGGCCACCTGCCGCTGGCCAGGACCAAGCCGGCCGCCGACGCCTACCGCGCCGTCCTGGACCGGATGAATCCGGACTTCCGGTACGACGTTGAAGAGCTCGCGGAGAAGCTGGAGTTCGAGCACGGCGAGTGGGAGCGCGCCACCAAGAACATCGACTGGTACACCCAGGACACGCTCTTCTTCTGGCTCACCTGACCGGACCGAAGGTCCGGGGGGCGTCGCCTCTCACCCCCGCAGCGTCAGCTCCGGGTTCCCGTGCGCGTCGCCCGTCACGTCGCCGATCAGAGCGGTGAAGGCCTCCGTCCGCACGGTCAGGCCCGCACCGTCGCGCTCGAACGTGGGCGTGAAGGGGTCGTCGGAGGCCTCGCCGTAGCGGACGGCGAAGACGCTCAGCCCCTCAGGGACGTCCGCAACGGGGCCCGCTTCGAGGGCCGTCGACGCGACGAGACGGCGCCAGCCCTCGTCGGGGTTGCCGTAGCCGCGCGGGTCTGCCGCCAGGGCGAAGGCCGCCTGTTCCTGGGTCGACTCGGAGCGGGCGTCGAAGTAGTCGACGCCCTGCTCCCCCGGGTGCGTCAGCCGCAGGGCGCCCGCACAGGCCACCTCGGCGTCGGCGGTACGGCGTACCCGGTCGCCGTCGTCGGCGGCGTACGGCATTCCGGCGAGCAGGTACGGCGTTCCGTCGAGCCGTTCCAGGGCGACCGTCACCCACAGGGTCGTGCCGTCCGTGACGTACAGGGACTGGATGTGCCGCAGGACGTGGTCACGGCCGACGACCGGCTTGGTGACCAGCTTGGCGGCAAGGGTTTCGGTGCGCAGGTCGCGTACGCGTACCTCGCCCATCGGACGGCACAGCAGGAAGCCGTCGGTGACCGGTCCGAAGCCGTGCTGGCGGTTGACGGCCGCGGGCAGGTAGTACGTGCCGCCGGCCTCGATCAGGGACGGGGTCATGTGGCTGTCGAAAGCCACCGAGGTTGTGCCCGCGCGGAGTTGGTGGCGCGCGGCCTTCGCGGACGGCACGCGGTGCCAGCGTGTCGGGTCCTGGATCTGCCAGACCAGCATCCACGCGAAGTGGCCGTCGACCCCGCCGTCCGGCTTGACCGCGTGCCGGACCCAGCGGGTGTCGCCCCGGTAGCGGCCCAGGTCGGAGCCGATGCGGGCGCCGAAATAGCGCAGGCCGAGGACCGACTCGAAGCCGGAGTGCTGCTCGCTGTAGCGGGGGCCGCCGTTGTCGAAGCCGCCGCCGGTGAGGCGGGCGTCGATGTAGCGGGCGAGCGCGTCGCCGTCCTCGGCGAAGATCTCCTCGCCGCTGACCCGGTGGGCCTGGGCGAGGAAGGATAGGGAGATCGGTCCGTAGTTGTTGTCGTACGCTCCCCCGTGCTCCGGGGGCAGAAGGGCGCCCCGGTCGCGGACCCGGTGGGCGCGGATCTCGTCGCAGTACAGGTCCAGCGCCCGCGCACGCACGGACTTCCCCTCGGGTTGCGGCAGATGGCGCGCCAGCATGAGCCCGCCGACCACGCACCCGATCGCCTGGTTGCCGGCTTCCTGAGGGTTGAAGAAGGTCGCCTCGGTCAGCCAGCGCCAGTAGCCGTGCGCCACCTCCACCAGCTGCGCACGCTGGTCGTCCTCGATCAGGCCGTCGGTCATGTCGAGGACGTTGACCGCCTGGAGCAGCGCCCACGCGGTGCTCGGCCAGTCGCCGATGGGGTGCGCGCCCGCCTCAAGGACGTAACGGGCGTACGGCAGACGCGAGTTGCGGACGCGCAGGTTCGGGTAGCCGGGGTTGTCCTCCCGGTAGACCCGCTCGCGCAGGTGGAAGGCGAGGCTGCGGCGCACCGCCTCCGGCAGCCGCGGGTCGCCGATGCGCTGCCCGGCCAGGGCCAGCAGCGAGGTGATGCCGAGCGAGGTGTCCCCGATGTCGTCGACGCAGTCGGGGTGTTCGAGGTTTCCCTCAGGCGTCATCCGCCGCAGGGCCTGCCCGACGACTTCGGCGAGGACGGCGTCGTACGCCTCGGGGCTGTCGGGCAGGTCGTGGAGCGGGCCGCGCTGGTGGAGAAGGCGCACGGGAGGGGGCGGGAGGTGCACGGGGATCAGCCCTTCATGCCTGAGGTGGCCATGGCGTGGGTCGTCGGTGTCACAGGACGGGTACCGGCCGGCGGGCGCGCAGTGCGACGGTCAGTGTGTTCGGGCCGTGTCCACCGATGTACACGCGGTTTCCGGCTGTCGCATCGGTGCCGCCCACCACGGTGTAGTCCTGACCCGGGTCGTAACGCAGTACGTCGCTGCGGTCCGGTCCGACGAGCGGTTCGCCTGCCTCGACCTCGGCCTCGACCCGGATCTCGTCGTCGCCGATCCGGTAGGTCATCGGCTCGGTGGTCAGGCACCAGCGTCCGTCGCCGATCGGTACGGCGCCGTCCGGCACGCCGCCCGGGCGGAAGGTCAGTTCGAGGGCCCAGGGCACCCGTGGTCCGCTGATGTCGATCCGCAGGTCGGCACCGTCTTCCCTCAGGTCCACCTCGACGCGGGTCGTGTGCGAGACCTCGTCCCGGGGCCGGTCCGGGAAGGCCATCGCGGCCGAGAAGCGACCCTCGTCCGCCATCCGGTAGACACCATCGTCCCGTCGCCCGTCCGGCGGGAGCGGCTGGTAGTAGGCGGCCGTGAGGGTTTCGGTGAGCCGGTACCGGGTGTCGGCGAGCTGTTGCATGTCGGCGGCGCGGAACGGGCCCAGGTCGAAGAACCCCCGCGAGAGACGGACCGCGTCGAGGACGGCGTTTCCGGCGAACAGCCGCAGGAAGGTGGGATTGCAGGCGAGGCCCGAGCGGATGCGCCGCTGCTGGGGCACGTCGGAGCCGCCGTACACCACCGTGTGCGCGGTGGCCGAGGCGCGTGCGGCGAGGTGTGCGGTGGTGATGTAGCGCTCGCGCGGAAGGGTCTCGGCGGCCGGGGCGGGCAGGGTGCGGCACAGGTCCGGCGTGAGGAGGGTCTCGGCGAGCAGGTCGGGGTCGTCGATGACGCCGGCGGCCGCCAGCCGCGCCGCCCTGCTGAAGTCACCCCGGCCGGTACGGATCGCGAGCAGGCGGTAGTGCGGCAGGTAGGGCGCCAGCGGGAACGGGTGGTTCTGGTCCTGCCGTCGCGAGTGGAGGGTCTCCACCGTGCCATCGGGCCTGATGAGGTCCAGGGTGGTGGCGAGGTTGCGTTCGACGGCGTCCCGCAGGTCGGCGCGGCCGAGCACGTCGGCAAGCAGCAGCAGCGACGGGTTGGACACGTGGGCCGCGTAGTTGGCGCTCCGTTCCGAGTAGAGGCCCTCGGCGTCGATGTCGACGCCTTCGGAGAGCCACTCCTCGACGCGGTCGAGCAGCCGGTCGTCGGGGAACGACCGGTGCAGCCGGGCCAGCGCCGCGCACAGCTCCCAGCGGTGGTTCGGGGTGTGCACCCCACCGGTCAGGAGACTGCCGCAGGCGGCGCCGGCGATCTCGGCGAGCGCGGCCGTGACGTCGCGCAGTTCCGGCCCCGCGCCCGCGGCGAGGACGTGCGCGTCGCACACGTCGTTGACGGTGAACGCGGAGTCCGGCGGCGACTGCACGTTGTCGCCGCCGGCGAAGAGGCCGGAGGCCGTCTGCGCGGCCCGCAAGGCGCGCAGGTGGGTCGTCGTGGCGGCGACGGCCCTGCTGCTGCCGTGCAGTGCCGAGTCCGGGGAACGGTAGGCCGCGATCAGGGTCTTCACCCGCCGCGCCAGACCACGGTGCGGCACACCGGCGGGTTCCTCGTCGGGGCGGGCCGCCGGCGGGGCGGCCTGCCGGTCGGCGGCGCGGGCCACCGCGCGGACGAACTCGTGGTCGAGCGCGGTGGGCACGGTCAGTCCTTCAGTCCGGCGTTGATGTCGGCGCCCATGACGTAGCGCTGGAAGACCAGGAAGACGAGGATCAGCGGGATCATGGAGATGACCGAGGCGCCGAGCAGTACCGACCAGTTGATGTTCTGCGCGCCGACGATGCTCTGGATGCCGATCTGCACGGTGAACTTGTTCGGGTCGTTGAGCATCAGCAGCGGCCAGATGTAGTCGTTCCACCGCCACTGGAAGGACAGGATGGCGAGCGTCAGCATGATGGGCCGGGAGAGCGGCACCATGATCCGCGCGAAGATTGCCAGCTCACGCGCGCCGTCGATGCGTGCGGCTTCCACGAGTTCGTCGGGAACCGTCAGGAAGAACTGACGGAACATGAAGCATCCGGTCGCGGTGAGCACGGCCGGGAGGATGATGCCGGCGAAGGAGTTGTAGAGGCCGAGGTTGCGGACCACCAGGAACTCGGGGGCGAGCATGACCTCGGACGGCAGCATCGTGGTGGCCAGGATGCAGATGAAGAACGCCTTGAGCCATCTGTTGTCGTACTTGGCCAGCGCGTACCCGGTGCAGCAGCTGACGCCCACCGTGAGGATCGTCGTGATCACGCACACGATGGCTGTGTTGATGAAGTACTGGGAGAAGTTGGCGCTGTCCCACGCTGCCTTGAAACCCGACAGGGTGGGGTTGTGCGGAACCAGCGTCAGCGGATAGGAGAACAGGTCGCTGGACGGCTTGAGGGAGCTGAGGATGAACCACAGCACCGGAAACCCGTACAGGCACGCCATGATCCACAGCAGCGTCGTCGGGGCAATCGCCCGCCGGAACCCGCCGCCGGCCGCCCTGCGGGGCCGCTTCTTGGCGGCGGGCCGTTTGGCATCGGCGTCGAGGGGGCGCGGCATGTCTGTGGTTGTCATCGGTTCTCCACCCGTCGGTTGACGATCAGCTGGATGATCGCGACGGCCATCAGGATGAGCATGAGCACGAACGACGCGGCGCTCGCGTAGCCGATCTGGCCCCGTTTGAAGCCGGTCTCGTAGATGTACTGGACCATCAGGTTGTTCGAGGTGCCGGGTCCGCCGTTGTTGAGGGCGACGAACACCGGGTATTCCTTCATCGCGTTGATCGTGTTGAGCAGGATGACGATGAACGAGGTGGGCGCGATGCTCGGCAGCGTGATGCTGAAGAACTGGCGCCAGGGGCCGGCGCCGTCGAGCGAGGCCGCCTCGTAGTAGGACACCGGTACGTTCTTGATCGCCGCGATGAACAGCAGCATCGAGAAGCCCGTCCAGGCCCAGGACGCCGCCATCACGACCACTATCAACGACAGGTCGGCGTTCGACTGCCACGGAACGGCGCTGCCGCCGAACTTCTCGATGACGTAGTTGACCAGTCCGAAGTTCTCACCGAACATCCACCGCCACAGGACACCCACGACGATGGGCGACAGCAGCCATGGGATGAAGAAGATGACGCGCGCGACCGACCCGCCCTTGGCGTTCTTGCTCACCAGCAAGTTGGCTGCGAGCAGCGAGACCACGAAGTTCAGCGGTACGAAGAGCACGGCGTACAGCAGCGTCCGGGTCAGCGCGTCGTAGAAGGTGGAGTCCCCGAACAGGTTGTGGTAGTTGTCCAGTCCGATGTACTGGAACGCCCCCACGCCCGTGTAGTTCGTGAAGGAGTAGACGAGCCCGATCACCGCCGGCCAGACGAAGAACAGCGCGAAGAGCACGACGTTGGCCGCGATGAGGACGAGCGGCGCAAGGGTGTACTTGTTGCGTCTCCTGGGCGGGCTCGCGGACACGGCCGAGGCGCGTTTTGTCATCTTCCTGACTCCGTGCTGGTGGAATGGATTCCTGTGGGCTCACCCCATGAGCCCGGCATTACGCGAGGGCCAGGCCGGGCGGCGGTGTCTTGATCCCGCCGCCCGGGCCTGCCGGCCTACGCTCAGCCGCCGACCTGCTGGTTGTAGCCGTCCACGATGTTCTGCAGGGCCTTGTCGGCCGACTGCTGGCCGTTGATCGCCTTGCCGAGCTCCGTCTTGGTCGGGTCCTCGGTGAGGCTCTTGCCCTTCAGCACCCAGTTGGTCTGCGCGCCGTTGAAGTAGCCGGAGATCGGGGCGTAGAGCGGGATCGACTCGTTGTACAGCTTGAACGCCGCCTGCGCCGCCTCGGACTTGAAGGGGTACTTCGGGTTCAGACCGCTCTCGACCGGCAGGAAGCCGGACGTCTCACACAGCTCCTGGTAGTGGGCCGGCTCGTACAGCCAGGACAGGAACTTCGTCGCGGCGGTGGCCGCGGCGCCGTTGTTGTTGAAGCCCACCGTCATGCCGCCGCTGTTGACGTCGCTGGCCTGCACCGGCTCGGCGGGGGTCGGCACGCTCGCCCAGTCGAACTTCTTGATGCTCTCCGCGAAGGCGGGAACCTGCCACACGCCGGACCAGTAGGCGACCACGTCACCGCTCTGGAACATGGCCGACGGGTCGGCGCCGCTGGTCCACACCGACTTCGGCATGGTCTTGTCGTCGTTCCAGCCGACGAAGGTGTTCACGGCCTTCTTGGTGGCGGCGTCCACCGAGAACTTGCCGGAGGAGTCCGCGTGGACGTACTTGCCGCCGAGCTCGTACACCATGGCGCGGAGCCGGGAGGGCGACTGGTCGAACGTCAGGGAGTACTTGGCGCCGGTCTTCTCCCGGACCTTGTCCGCCGCCTTGATGAAGTCGGTCCAGGTCCAGGTCTTCTGGGGCGAGGTCGGGAAGGAGACACCGGCCTTCTTGAACAGCGTCTTGTTGATGAACATGCCGGACGCGGTGACGTCCGAGGGGATGGACAGCACCTTCCCGGACGAGTCCTTGGCGAGGAAGTTGGCGTTGATGTTGTTGCTCTTGTTGTTGGCGATGGAGCTGAGGTCGATCAGCTTCTTCGACCAGATCGGGTCCAGCGCCGGCACGGCCGCCACGTCGGGCAGGGAGTTCGCCTGCGCGGCGTTGTGCAGCTTCGTCGCGTAGCCGTCGTAGGGAATGTTGACGAGCTTGACGCTGACGCCGGCTTCCTTCTTGTACTGCGCCACCAGCTTCTTCCAGCCCGCGTCCTGCCCCGGAACCGTGGAGATCCAGAACGTCAGCGACTTGGAGTTCCCGCCGGAGTCGGATCCCGAGCCGCAGGCGGAGAGCAGCAGGGCACCTGCCGTGGCCACGGCAGCGAGGGGAACCAGTCGGCGCATACCGCCGCGGCCGAGTCGGCGAGAGCGCCGCACACCCACACTAGTCATCTTCGATCCCTTTTCGTCATGGGAGACGGAGCACGGCGCCGACCGAGGCGGCACGGGTGCATTTTGCAGGAAATTTCGCTTTCCGGGGGGCGCGGCCTCGCCCGGCCGCGTCGCTCCTTGCGGGTGGGATCCCCGGCCATGAGGGCCGTCGTCGCACGAGCACGCCCTCGTGCGGCTGCCGTACTTCGCGTACGGGCGGGACGCCAACCCAAGCCGACGTCCCGGCCGACTTAGAAAGCGCTTGTCCGGACATTGGCAGACCGAGTCGGAACCCGTCAATCCTTCGCCCCCGCGGCCTCGGTCACGGTTTGGACTCCCCGGGCGACCGCGAGCCGGGCGGCACCCACCACCGTGCCGAGATCACCGACCGTGCTGCTGACCACTTCGGTGGGCCAGCTCAGCCGGGTCAGCTCGGCCCGCACACCGGGCAGGAGCTGCGGATATGCGCCGGTACTGCCTCCCAGCACGATCAGCCCCGGGTCCAGCACGGCGGTCACGGCGGCGGCGAGCCGGCCCACGTCCGTGGCATGCCGGCCGACGACGGCGCGGGCCGTGGCCCGGCCCTCCCCGGCGAGTGCGAAGAGCCGCTCGGCGGTGCGCGGGCAGGGCCCGTCGGCGTCCGGCCAGGCCTCGGCGGTCCGGCGCAGGAGCGAGCGTGCGCCGATGTACTCCTCCAGGGCCTCGTGGCGCGGCTCACGGCCGTCGTCCCACGGGTAGGGCAGCCTGGCCAGCTCTCCGGCCGCACCGTTGGCTCCGCGCAGCACCCGGCCTCCGACCACGATGCCCAGGCCGATGCCCACGCCGATCCGCAGATAGCCGAAGGTGTGGTGACCACGGGCGGCGCCCTCGTGCAGCTCGGCGAGCGCGGCGCAGTTGACGTTGTTCTCCAGGTGGACGGGAACACCCGGCGGCAGCGCGACGGCCATGGCGTCGAAGACGGGACCGGCCTTGGCCGTCGCGGGGCGCATCGCGGTGCCCTCCCGCTGCGCGGTGACGTCACCGACCGCCACGACGATGGTGCGCAGCGGTGCCGAGGCGGGCAGCGCGTCGAGGGCCTCGCGCACCACGTCGGCCGAGTCCTCCCGGGAGCCGTCGGCCTGGGCGAGCAGCGTGCCGTCCAGGGCGCAGACACGCACCCGGGTGAGGGCGGGGCCGAGGTCGACGGCGAGGACCGCACCGGCGGCCGGCCCGAGACGGTATACGGCGGCGGTGCGGCCCGTGCCGCTGGAGGCGGTGCCGGAGTGGGCGGCGAGCCGGGCGCTCTCCAGCTCCGCCACAGCGGAGGACACCGTCGGTTTGGACAGGCCGGCCAGGCTCGCGAGCTGCGGCCGGGTCGCCCTGCCCGCGCCCGCCAGCACGGCGAACACCGCGCTCGCGCTCTCGGTCAAGCGGGGCGCGTTCGCCACATCGTGTTCCACAGTTCTCCCACACAGGTCGAGGGCCGCGCTCCCGGATCGATCGGCTCCGCGGGATGCGGCGATGGGATGCCCTGGCGTCGCGATTCTCCGCCCCCGGCGGCCCGGTGGGACCGCTCGGTGGCCGGGTGTGCGATGCCTCTTGACACGCACTGTACTTCGTTAGTTAACTTCCTAACGAATGCCGGTACTCGCCTGCCGTGCTCCACTCAGAAGCCCGTCCCGGGGCTTCGCTAGTGCTTCAACTCCCCTGCCCTCAGGCACGGTTCGCCCACCGTCGCAGCACCATGCAACGACGAAAGAGGTTCCGTGCAGGACACTCCCCTCTCGCGCCTGCTCGTGGTGGGCATCGACGTGGGCGGCACCAAGACGCACCTGCGCGCCTTCGCGGGCGAGACATGCGTCGCCGATCACGTCCGCCCGAGCAGCGGCTGGCGGCCGCACGACCCCGTGACCGCCGCCGGCTGGCTGGCGGCGCTGGTCGCCGGGGCGCTGCCGGCGGGCGCACGCCCGTCCGCCGTCGCCGTGGGCGGCCACGCCTGCGAGACCTCCCGCCAGTGCACCCAGATCCGCACCGCGCTGCACCTGCACTTCGACGCGCCCGCACTTGTCGTGGGTGACGCCGAACTGCTGGTGCCCGCGGCCGGGCTGCATCAGGGCGTCGGCCTCGTCGCCGGCACCGGTTCCGTCGCGGTCGGCCGCCTGGCCGACGGCACTCCCGTCCAGGTCGGCGGCTGGGGAGCGGTGCTGGGCGACGAGGGCGGTTCGGCCGGTCTCGTGCGCGAGGCGGTACGGGCCACCTGGGCGGCGCACGACCGCGGCGACAAACCCGACGAGCTCGCCGAGAGCCTGCTCAGCGCCTTCGGCGTCGACGAGGTACCGGCGCTCGGCGCGGCACTGGAGCGGGCCACGGACCTCTCCGCCGAGTGGGGCCGGCACGCTCCGGCGGTGTTCGCCGCCGCCGAGGCGGGTTCAGCGCTCGCCCGTGACGTGATCGCCGAAGGCGGTCGCTCCCTCGCCGCCCTCGTGGTGCGGCTCGCCGAACGCGGGGTCGCCGTCGACGACGTCGTGGTCGCGGGCAGCGCCGTACTCGCCCAACCCGCCCTCTACGGCGCCTTCACGACCTCACTGGCCGAGACCCTGCCGACGGCACGCCCGCAACCGCTGCGCGTGCCACCGGTCGAGGGAGCCGTGGCGCTCGCGCGTTCGCTCCCATGACACCGCCGTGCCGCTCGTCCTTCTCCCCCGCGACATGAACCGGCCGTAGATCTTCGCTCGTAAGACTCCCGTCCTCGCCCCCAGGGCACGGTCGCTCCGCTACGACTGCACCCGGCCCCGCACGGCCGCAGAGGACCCCACACACTTCAGGAGAGGCAATCGCATGCCGTCACCAGCCGGGCAGCAGTCCACCCAGTCGGCCCGTGCCAGTGAACGTGCCCTGGACAGGCGCGTGTTCCTCAGAAGCTCCTTCGGCGTGTCGGTCGGCGTGCTCGCCGCCCCGACGGCCGTCACCTGGCTGGCCGCCGCCGACGCCAAGGCCGCCACCGCCCCGGCGGCGTTCGTCGACGAGTACACGACGAACGTCATGGCCAACCAGACGCCCGAGACCAACGCGGTGGTCCGCGTCCTCGGCGGTATGAGCAAGGTGTGGAAGAGCGGCGACGCCTGGAACACGGGCACCCCGCTGATGCCCGAGGTACTGCGCGCCAACATGCGCTACTGCATCCGGATCACGACGACCCGCACCGACGCCCAGGCGCGCGAGGCGTTCATCTACGACCGCCAGCACCAGAGTTACGCGGTGATCGCTGGCCTCGGCCCGCTCGCCGACCTCTACAAGGCGGGCGCCAAGGCGGTCACATCGATCACCACTGCCCCCGACGGCACTCCCGCCACCAAGATCGACGACGCGGTGCCGGCCGGCGCTCCCGCCGGATCCGCACTCGGCGCGGGCGCCCACGACTCGGCGCTCGGCAAGGTGGCCGAGCTGGTCGACACCGTGCGGGGCAACTTCGCCTCCGGCAATCCGTCCAAGTACGCCTACCGCTACCCGCGTCCGTGGCGCATGAACGAGGACAGCGAGGCCGTCGACACCGGCACGACCGACGCGCTCGGCTTCCCGGTCTACGACTCCGAGGTGGTCGTCGCTCCGCAACTGCTGCGCCAGCGCTCCGCGGCCCCGGCCGACGACGGCGGCTTCCCCAGCGGCCACACCAACGCCTTCCACCTGGCGGGGCTGGCGCTCGCGTACGCGGTGCCCGAGCGCTTCCAGGAGATGGTGGCGCGGGCCTACGAACTCAGCCACACCCGGATCGTCTCGGGCATGCACTCCACCGTCGACGTCATCGGCGGCCGCGTCATGGCCACCGCCCTGACGGCCGCCACGCTCGCCGACCCCGACAACGCGACCCTCAAGGCCGCCGCACGCGCCCAGGCGGCCGCGTACTTCCAGCAGCAGACCGGCACGACGGCCGACACCCTGTACGCCTACGCGCACTCCGCGGGCCTCGACTCCGACCCGTACGCCGACCGGGCCGCCAACGCCCGCGCGCTCAAGCCCCGGCTGACGTACGTCCTCACCCGGCACGGCCGCAGCGAGGACCTGACCGTGCCCAAGGGCGCCGAAGTCCTGCTGGAGACCCGGCTCCCCTACCTCGACGCCGCCCAGCGCCGCGAGGTGCTCCGCACGACCGCCCTGCCGTCCGGGTACGTGCTGCTCGACGGCCCCGAGCAGTGGGGGCGCCTCAACCTGTTCGCCGCCGCCGACGGGTACGGCGCCTTCGACTCCGACGTGCACGTCACCCTGGACGCCGCGGACGGCGGCTTCAGCGCTGCCGACACCTGGCGCAACGACATCTCCGGCCGCGGCGGCCTGGTCAAGCGCGGCGGCGGGGCGCTGACCCTGACGGGGGCCAACTCCTACGCGGGCGGCACGCTCGTGGAGGAGGGGGCGCTGACCGCCGGCTCCGCGGAGGCGCTGGGCCACGGCGACGTCCGCGTCCAGGGCGGTGTGCTGCGGGCGGCGACGGCGGTGCGGGTGTGCGGCGCCTACGCACAGGCATCAGGTGCGACGCTGGAGGTGACGCTCGGCGCGGGCTGCGCGGCGCCGCTGACGGTGGAGCGGCGGGTCCTGCTGGGCCGCGACAGCGTGCTCTCGCTGCGGCTGGACACCCGGCGTCCACCGGCCGCGGGCAGCGTGCTCCCGGTGATCCGGACGCGTTCCCTGCGCGGGCAGTTCGGGAAGATCGTGGTGCAGGGCGACGGGTATCGGGCGCTGCCCGTGCACACCCGCGACGGACTGTCCGTACGGCTCGTGAAGCGGTGACCCTGCCGGTCGCCTGAGCAGCAGCGGGGGGGGGGGGGGGGGGGGGG
>NZ_JBMNDS010000057.1:0-43629 GCF_052543295.1 Streptomyces sp. SAS_270 | reverse complement strand
GTCGCGCGTCGGTTCTCGCGCGACCACCGCTCGTGCGTTCCTACGGCCTTCGCCTGCCGATGTCACGTTTCGGCTCGCCGCGCCCTCTTGAGTGCGGACACTCGGACGCGCCGAGTGCCGGCATGCACAGGAGGCCGTCATGAACGTGACCGATCCCAGCAGCAATCCGACGCCCGCAACGGGCCCGCAGGGCGCGACGCGGATGCCCGCGCGGCGGCGCGCGGTCCGTTTCACCG
This sequence comes from Streptomyces sp. SAS_270, assembly GCF_052543295.1. Classification (NCBI taxonomy): domain Bacteria; kingdom Bacillati; phylum Actinomycetota; class Actinomycetes; order Kitasatosporales; family Streptomycetaceae; genus Streptomyces; species Streptomyces sp. SAS_270. The sequence goes on along the minus strand of NZ_JBMNDS010000057.1, from coordinate 43,393 downwards.
TCGACGCAACCGAGTGCGCAGCCTGGCACTATCCGGGAACCAACGGCACCTGCGTGATCATGGCGGGTGGGTTCGCCGTGACGAAGGAGCCCGGCACCGACCAGTTCGCACGGCGGTTTCACCAGGCCGGATTCGGCGTCCTCGCCTTCGACTACCGCGGCCTTGGCGAGAGTGGGGGCCGGCCGCGCCAAGTGCTGCGCATCAAGGAACAGTTGGCGGACTGGGACGCGGCGATCGCCCACGCGGCGACCCTGCCGGACGTCGACCCGCGACGGGTGGCCCTCTGGGGCTTCTCCGCGTCCGGCGGTCACCTTCTGCGCGTGGCGGCACGCCATCCGCGGCTCGGGGCGGTCATCGCCCAGACGCCGAACGTCGGGGGCCTGGCCGCCACGCTCCACACCGGCCGGCACCAGACGCCGCCGGCGATGCTGCGCTTCCTCGGCCGGGCCGTCCTCGACACGATCGGCGGTTTCCTGGGCCGACCGCCCCTGCTGGTGCCACTGTCCGGCGAACCGGGCACCGTCGCGCTCATCACCACCCCGGACGCCGCGGACACCGCCCGCGCGCTCAATCCCGGCAACCGGTACCCGGACTGGCTGCAGGAGGTCGCCGCCGGCTCCGGCCTGCGCCTCGCCCTGCACCGGCCAGGACGCTTCGCCTCCCGGGTGCGCTGCCCCCTCCTGGTACTGGTCTGCGACAAGGACCGGACCGCGTATCCCGCGGGAGCCGTCGACGCGGCACGGCGGGCGCCGGGTGCCGAACTGGTGCGGCTGTCCGGCGGGCACTACGCCCCGTTCCTCGACGCCCACGAACAGGCTGTCGATGCCCAACTGTCCTTCCTGCGGCGGCAACTGCTGCGGGCACCGGCACCGGGCGCCGACCGGCCCGCCGTGCGAACCGGGGACGCGTCATGAACCGAATCGAGTTGTCGGCCGGGACCCTCACGTACACGGACACCGGTGGCGACGGCCCCGTAGTGGTGCTGCTGCACGGTCTGATGATGGACGCCACGCTGTGGGACGAGACGATCACCGGGCTGTCCGCCGAGCATCGGTGCGTGGCGCCGACACTGCCCCTGGGCGCGCACCGTCATGGGATGCGAGCCGGCACGGACCTGTCGCTGCCCGGGGTGGCCCGGCTGGTCACGGAGTTCCTCGAACGGCTGGCCCTGCGTGATGTCACCCTCGTCGGCAGTGACACCGGCGGAGCGCTGGTCCAGTTGCTCATGGCCGAGGGGGCGCCCGCGGTGGGACGGGCCGTGCTCGTCTCCTGCGACGCGTTCGACAACTTCCCGCCGGGGCTGACCGGCAGGACGCTCGTACTCACCGGCAGGCTCTCACCGCGACTGTTCGGACTCTTCATGCAGCAGATGCGACTGCGGCCACTGCGACGGCTCCCGATCGCGTTCGGCCGGCTGACCAAGCGTGGCGACGCCGCCACCGCCCGGTGGATCAGGCCCGTCCTTCGGCAGCAGGAGATCCGCCGCGACACCGTGCGTGTCCTGCGCGCGGCGGCCGCGGACACCGGCCTGCTGCTCACGGCGGCCGAACGGCTGCCGGACTTCGAGCGCCCCGCGCTCGTCGTCTGGGCGAGCGAGGACCGGGTGATGCCGCCCGAGCACGGCCGCCGTCTGGCCCGGCTCCTCCCCCAGGGGCGGCTGATCGAGGTGGCCGACAGCTACACGCTTGTCCCCCTGGACCGGCCCGCGGAACTCGCGCGTGCCGTCGGGGAGTTCACCCGCGCCCCGCACGTCACCTGAGGCCGATGTCCGCATGCTGCGATACGTTTCTTCTATGACGCAATTCGTACTCGTGGCAGGCGCATGGCTCGGAGCGTGGGCATGGGACGACGTGGTGCCCGAGCTGCGGGCGGCCGGGCACGGCGTCCATCCGCTGACCCTGTCGGGCATCGCCGACAGACAGCACGTGCCGGTCGGGCCGCAGACCCATGTGCGGGACATCGTCGGCGAGGTCGAGCGTCTGGATCTGCGTGATGTCGTCCTGGTCGGGCACAGCTATGCGGGCATTCCGGTCGGCCAGGCCGCCGGCCGCCTCGGCGAGCGGCTGGCGCGGGTGGTGTACGTGGACGCCAATGTGCCCACCGACGGTGAGTCGTTCGTCTCCACGTGGTGGCAGGGCCCGGAGAGGCTGCAGGCGGTACTCGACGAGCACCAGGGGAACTGGCCGCCGCTGACCGCGGCCGAGTACGACGGGCAGGGGCTCACGGACGAGCAGATCTCGCGGATCGCCGGCGGTTCGACCCCGCAGCCGGGCGCCACCCTGTCCGATCCGGCCGTACTGGAGCGGCCGCTCGACGAACTCCCGACCACGTACATCAAATGCCTGCTCGACGGCGACGAACCCAACGACGACGCTGCGGAGCTGCTGAAGAGCGAGCACTGGCAGCTCGTCGAGATGGACACCGGCCACTGGCCGATGTTCTCCCAGCCGCACGAGCTGGCCCGCATCCTGCTGCGGTCCGCCACACGCTGACCCCACGCGTCGGCATGTCACCGACGGCATCCTCCCGGCAGCTGACCCGACCCGCGGGTCGACAGGCTCGGAAGGGGTACTGCGGGGGACGGAGCCCGGAGGTGACGTGCAGGTGCGAACGCGGACCGGGGAGGAAGGGTCCGCGTACGACGCCGGACCGTATCTGCCCAAGCGTGGCGGTCTCCCCGCGCATCGCCGGGCCGCGGCCGACTGCCGGGGTGCCCCTTGTTCGAGGACGCCACCCGGACCGTCTTCGGCGAGGGCGACACCTCGGCGCGGCTCGTGCTCGTCGGGGAGCAGCCCGGGGATCAGGAGGACAGGCAGGGCGAGCCCTTCGTGGGCCCGGCCGGGCGGCTGCTCGGGAAGGCCCTGGAGTAAGCGGGTATCGACCGGAGCTCGGTGTATGTGACCAACGCCGTGAAGCACTTCAAGTTCACCCGGCGCGAGGGCGGCAAACGCCGTATCCACAAAGCGCCGGACCTTCGGGAGCTGACCGCCTGCCGGCCCTGGCTGCTCGCCGAGCTGCACCTGGTCCGGCCCGAGGCGGTGGTGGCGCTCGGTGCGACCGCCGGCAAGGCACTGCTCGGCAGGTCGTTCCGGGTCACCAAGGACCGCGGCACGCTCATCCCCCTTCCCGAGGAGTACGACGTCGAGGGCGGGGATCCGGCCGAGCGGGAACGCCGGCTCGTGGCGACGTTGCGCCCCTCGGCCGTCCTCCGCGCCGACGACCGGGAAGCCGCCTACGCGGGTTTCCTGTCGGACCTCCGCGTGGCCGTGCGGGCGCTGGAGCGCTGACCGGACCAGGCAGGCGGGCAGGCAGACGGGCGAGCCTTCCCCTGTCCCTGACTTGACCGTGGATCTTCGGGTACTCGACGCGAATGACGAAGATTCCGCGCCTGCTCAGGCGCCAGAAGCCGACCCGGACCGCGACCGAGGAAGTACTGGAAGAGGTCAAGCAGCAGGGAGCCGAGGACGACGTCGACACCTCGTCGGGCGGGCGAGGCGGGTCGGGTGACCCGCTCACCCCGAGCCGCTCCGCGAACCGGAAGACTGTGGAGGGACACCCCTCCGACTAGACCGAAGCGGCGCCCCCGGCTAAGGCGTCGTCCGGGATTCCAGGTCCCGGCGGGTGTCGTCGCCGTACACACCCGTCTCGTCGCCGCGGATGCCGTACCAGAGCTGGAAACGGGCCACGGCGGCGGAGAGGGTGGCGTCGTAGGTGCCGCTGGTGGCGCCGTTGCCGTACACGTCGGGGATGCGCAGCAGCCGTTGCTGAAGCTCGGTGACCTCCGGACCGGTGTCCCCCTCGCGCAAGGTGCCCGCGCCGTCCGGGTCGGGTGCCCCGGTGGGGGCGCTGTTGCCGGGGGCCGTCGAAGGGGGCGTGGAGGTGCGCGCCTGCTCGTCCGTGTCGTCGCCGGGCAGCAGGAGCGCGGCGGCGAAGCCGGCCAGGGCCGCCGCGAGCACGGCGAGACCGATCGCGGTCCGGCGCATCACCGCCTCACGCCCGCGGTCCGAGTGCCGACCACCCGCGCGGGGGCCTGCGCCCGCTCTCGCGTTCCGGCTTCCTAAGCGGGCCGTCTCCGTGGCCACCGGCGGCAGCTCTTCGGTCTCGTTGTCCTCCGGGGTCGGCAGGAACCGTGGTGCGGTGGCCACGGCCACCGCTACGGGCTCGACGAGTTCGTCGTGCTCCTCCGGGTCCGCGCGACGGTCGTTCTCGCGTACCTGCCGCACCAGCTCTGCCAGCGCCTCCGACCTGCGACGGAGCTGGACGCGGGTGGGTTCGAGTGCCGGGCGCCACGCAGGACGCCCGGATTTGGGCGGCATCGACACACTGCTCTCCTCTCGTGTGTGCGGTTTCCCGCCATCCCCGAGGAGAGATACGCGGGCGTCGGCCCGCCGGTTCAGCCCCTCACCCACCTCATTGAGCGATCGATACGATCAATTGAGCAAGAATCGTTGAGCGTTTGAGCGAATCCATGCTAGAAACCGCCGTCATGACGACTCGTTGGTCCCGCCGTGGCTTCCTGGCCGCAAGCAGCACCGCGCTCGCGCTCGGGGTGCACACCACCGCCGGCGCCTCCCCCCTCATGTCCACCGACACCGCCGCCACCACCGACGCCGTTGAGGCCGCGGACGAGTTCGCGACCCTGCGCGCCAAGTGGCGCACCCTCGTCCTCGGCGAGGGCTTCAGCCCCACCGCCGAACCCTTCAAGAGCCGCCTGGCCGAACTGGGCACCACCGCGAGCACCCTGCGCTCCACGATGGCACCGACATCCGGATCGCTGTGGCCGGACCTGGTCTACGCCGACCCCGAGCCGGACACCGACCAGGAGTCGTACGGCTACTCCGGGAACATGCACGCCAGCTTCACCCGTCTCAACACGCTCGCCCAGGCCTACTCCCAGCCGGGTACGGGCCTGACCGGCGACACCACGCTCAGGGACGCCGTCCTCACGGGCCTCGACCACCTCCACACCGAGGTCTACAACGAGAGCCGCACGCGCTACGGCAACTGGTACAGCTGGCAGATCGGGGCGCCGCAGGCCCTGTTGGACGTGTGCGTCCTGATGTACGACGAGCTGTCCGCCGCGCAGCTCGCCGGCTGCCTCGCGGCCGTGGACCACTTCGTGCCCGACTCGGCCGTCTCCGTCTACAGCGGGACGAGCACCGGCGCGAACCGGGTCGACCTGTGCCGGGTCCTCGCCCTGCGGGGCGTCGTCGGCGCGAGCTCCGCGAAGATCGCGCTGGCCCGTGACGCGCTCTCCCCCGTCTTCCCGTACGTGAGCGGCGGCGACGGGCTCTACACCGACGGCTCGTTCATCCAGCACACCACCGTCCCCTACACCGGCTCGTACGGCTCGGTGATGCTGGGCGGGCTCGGCCTGCTCTTCGCCCTGCTCGCCGGGTCCAGCTGGGAGGTCACCGACGCCCAGCGGCAGATCGTGTTCGACGCGGTGGAGAGCGCCTGGGCGCCGTTCCTCTACAACGGGCTCGTCATGGACGGGGTGTCGGGGCGGGCGGTCAGCCGGGGCCTCGCCGCGGCCGACGCCAAGCAGATCCAGCAGGACGACCATCTGCGCGGTCATCCCATCCTCGCGTCGATCGTGCTGCTCGGCCAGGGCGCGAGCAGCGCCGAGAACACACGCTGGCGCGGCCTCGTGAAGGGCTGGATACAGCGGGACTACTACAGCCCGCCCATGAGCGACCCGTCGTTGAGCCTGACAAGTCTGGCCCGGCTCAAGGGCGTTGTGGACGACACCTCGGTCTCCGTGATCGCCGAGCCGACCGGGCACCGGTTGTTCACCAACATGGCCCGGGCCACGCACCGCCGCCCCGGCTGGGCCGCGTCGATCAGCATGGCCGACCGCCGGATCACGTACTACGAGACCGGGAACGGGGAGAACCTGCACGGCTGGCACACCGGTGCCGGAATGCTCTACTGGTGGGGCGACACGTTCGGCAACGGGCAGTACAGCGACGCCTTCTGGCCGACGGTGGACCCCTACCGGCTGCCCGGCACCACCACCTCACGGCTGCCCCTCGCAGACGCCGCGGGCGGCGACTGGGGCGCCTCCCTGCCGGACGTGAACTGGGTGGGCGGCACCACGGACGGCCGTCGGGCCGCGATCGGTCAGTACGTCAAGGGCCTGCAGAGCACGCTGTTGGCGAAGAAGTCGTGGTTCTGTCTCGACGACGCGATCGTCTGTCTCGGTGCCGGGATCAAGTGCACGGACGGTACGGCCGTGGAGTCGACGGTGGACAACCGCAACCTCGGCCCCACCGGCAACACCTCGTTCCAGGTCGACGGCGTCACCAAGCCGCTCACCTACCCCTGGTCGCAGACGCTCACCGGAGCAGGCTGGGCCCACATCGGCGGGCACGGCGGCTATGTCTTCCCCGGCGGCGCCGCCGTCAAGGCGCTGCGCGAGGCTCGCGACGGCAAGTGGAGCGACATCAACAAGGGCGGCAGCTCCACGGTGCTGAACCGCAAGTACCTGACCCTGTACGTCGACCACGGCACCAATCCCGCCGACGCCGCGTACGCCTACCTCCTCATGCCGGGTGCGACAGCCGCGCAGACCCAGACCCGGGCCGCCACCACGAACTGGCTGTCGGTCCTCGCCAACACCGACAACCAGCAGGGCGTCGCCGTCCCCTCGCTCGGCTTCACCGGCGTCAACTTCTGGTTCGGCGGCACCGTGGGAGCCCTCACGGCGAGCAATCCGTGCTGCGTGATGATCAACGAGAACAGCGACGGCACCGCGATGATCTGCGTCAGCGACCCCATGCGCAAGCAGACCGGCCTCACGCTCACCTGGAACAGGGCCGTGTCGTCGGTGACCTCCAAGCCCGCCACGGTCACCTCGGCGACCACCGGCTCCACGCTGACGCTGACCTTCGGCGACCTCAGCACGACCGCCGGTGTCACCCAGAAGATCAGCGTCCACCTCGGCTGAGGCGCGGGAGCACGGTCGGACGCTCAGCCACGCAGCAAGACCGTGCTGTCCGGCGGCAGCCGACCCTCGTCGAGACCGGCGCTGGAGAGCAGCACGGCTTCGTGCCCGGGCATTTCGACCGGGCTGCCGGAGAAGTTGACCACGCAGGTCAGGCCGCCCGGCCGGGTGAAGGCGAGGACGCCGTCACCGGCGGGCAGCCACCGCATCGGACCGTCGCCCAGCCCCGGCTCGGCGCGGCGCAGCCACAGCGCCCGGCGGTAGAGCTCCAGCACGGAGTCGGGGTCGCCGGTCTGCGCCGCGACCGTGTACTCCTTCCAGGCCGCGGGCTGCGGCAGCCACGGCTCCTTGCCGTTGCCCAAGGCGCCGGGACCACTGAAACCGAACGGTGGCGCGTCGCCCTCCCAGGGGAGCGGCACGCGGCAGCCGTCGCGCCCCGGGTCGGCGCCGTTCGTGCCGTGGAAGGCGGGGTCCTGGATGAGGTGCTCGGGGATGTCCTCGACCTCCCACAGACCCAGTTCGTCGCCCTGGTAGAGGTAGACGCAGCCGGGCAGTGCCATGGTCAGCAGAGCGGCCGCCCGGGCCCGCCGGGTGCCGGTCGGGAGGTCGACGGGTGTGCCGTGCAGGCGGCGCCGGTCGAAGCCGTACCCGGAGTCGGACCGGCCGTAGCGGGTGACGTGGCGGGTGGTGTCGTGGTTGGACAGGACCCAGGTGGCGGGGGCGCCGATGGGCGTGTGTCCGGCGAGGGTGTCGTCGATGACGGCGCGCATCCGGTCGGCCGACCATTCGGCTTGCAGGAAGGGGAAGTTGAAGCCCGTGTGCAGTTCGTCGGGGCGCAGGTAGCGGGTGAAGCGCTGCCGGTCGGACACCCACAGCTCGCCGACGAAGATCCGCTCCCCGGGGTAGGAGTCGGCGATGCGCCGCCAGGCCCGGTACACCTCGTGCACCCCGTCCTGGTCCGAGACCGGCGACGGCGCGCCTTCGGCGATCGAGGCCAGATCGGGCAGGCCCGGTTGTTTCACCAGGTTGTCGGCGACGTCGATGCGGAAGCCGTCGACGCCCCGGTCGAACCAGAAGCGCAGGATCGACTCGAACTCCGTGCGCACCTCGGGGCTGTCCCAGTTGAAGTCCGGCTGTCCGGGCGCGAACAGGTGCAGGTACCACTCGCCGGGGTTGCCGTCCGTTTCGGTGACCCGCTGCCAGGCGGGTCCGCCGAAGTGGGACGGCCAGTCGTTGGGCGGCAGTTCGCCCGCCGCACCGCGTCCGGGCCGGAAGTGGAAGCGGGCACGCTCGGGCGAGCCGGGTGTCGCCGCCAACGCGGCACGGAACCAGGGGTGTTGGTCGGAGCAGTGGTTGGGGACCAGATCGACGATCACCCGAAGGCCCAGTCCGTGTGCCTGCGCGATGAGCTCCTCGGCCTCGCGCAGGGTGCCGAACAGCGGATCGATGTCCCGGTAGTCGGCGACGTCGTAGCCCGCGTCGGCCATCGGGGAGACGTACCAGGGGCTGATCCACAGGGCGTCCACGCCGAGGTCGCGCAGATGGGTGAGACGTGCCCGGATTCCGGCGATGTCGCCGACTCCGTCCGCGTTGCCGTCGGCGTAACTGCGGGGGTAGATCTGGTAGATGGCGGCACTGCGCCACCAGGGGCTTGCGTCGGTCATCCGGTGTGCCAATCGTCGAGGTGCGTCACGGTGCGGGCGTCGCGGCCGGGGCTGCGCGTATGAACTCCCCGCCACAGTCCGGCATTCCACAGCTCGGCCGCTTCCAGTCCCAGCAGGCTCGACCGGACGGTGCGTCCGGGGGCGGGCAGGATCTCCTCGTGCGCCAGGTCCGAGGGCACGGCCAGCACCCGGCAGCCCGCCGCGTGCGCCGAGGCCACGCCCGCGGGGCTGTCCTCGACGACGAGGCAGGCCGCCGGGTCCGCGCCGAGTGCCCTGGCCGCGGCGAGGTACGGGTCGGCGGCGGGCTTGGTGCGCGGGGTTTCGCCGGCGGCGACGGTCGTACGGAAGTTGTCGGCGCCCAGCACCTTGAGTACGGCGTCGACGACGGGTCGGGGGGAGGCCGAGACCAGGGCTGCCGGGATGCCCAAGTCCCCGAGCAGGGCGAGGAGTTCGGTTGCTCCCGGCATCGGGGATGCCTCCGCCTCGACGACCGCCAGGAAGGCCGCTTCGAGCTCCCCGGCCAGCGCGTCCTGGTCACAGCCGGTCACCCGGTGCAGATGCGCGGCGGTGTCGCCGACCGAGCGGCCGAGGATCCCGGGCAGGTCCTCGGCGCCGAGTTCGTGGCCGAGGGCGGCGGCACATGCGCGTACGGTGCGCAGCCACAGCTTCTCGGTGTCCACGAGGGTGCCGTCCATGTCGAGGAGCAGGGCGTGCGGGCGGGCCGCGAAGGGGCGGCCCTCGAACGTCCAGTGCCGGTCGGCGAGTCGGCCCAGTGAGGCGAAGACCTGGGCGGCGACGTCGACATGGCGTACCTCCGGCGGCGCCGCCCCCATGCCCGGGCCCGCGGCGATCAGCCAGGCGGTGCGCTCCTGCGGGGAACGGCCGCCGTGGCCACCGGCGTCGACATGACCGTGGTCGGTGACGACGAGGATCGTCCACTGCTCGCTGTCGTACGCGGGTCGGTTGCGCACGGCTGCGAGCAGCCTGCCAAGACGCTGGTCGGCGCGGAGCACCGACGCCTCGTACGCCTCCCCGCAGCCGAGGAAGTGCGCGGTCTCGTCGGGCGCACCGAGGTAGACGAACGACGCGTCGAGGTCGTCGTCCGCGAGGATCCGGGACGCCGCCTCGGTGATCCGCTCGTCGCATTCCTCCCACGCCTGCGGGGTGTCCGCGCTCGGCGCGACGTACACGCTGCGGGACGGCGCCCGGAACAGCGGGCCTCCGTCCGCTGTCTGCATGAGCGGCCGCCAGCCCGCCGCGACGAAGGTGCGGCCCCGCTGGGCGAGGCGGGTCGCGAAGTCGGGGAAGACGTCGAGACGGTGACCGCTGAAGTCGTTGCTCCACACACCGTGCTTGTCGACGCCCACGCCCGTGACGATCGTCGCCCAGCAGGGACCCGACATGGTGGGCGTACGGTCGTCGACCTCGACGGGAGCGAGGAACCCGTCGGCCGCGAGGGCGTCCAGGTGCGGGGTGGGCAGTCGGCGCAGGACATCGAGGCGTACGCCGTCGATGCCGACGACCAGAACGCGGCGCGCGGCAGGCATGGTCGGGTTCCTTCTGCAGGAGGGGGCGGAGGCTGCTCAGGCCGATCGGGTCAGCTCGTCGGGGCCGACTCCGTGCAGGAACGGGAGGCCCTGTGCGTAGCGCTGCACCTCGTCGACGGCCCAGTGCGCCATGCGGCCGAGTTCGTTGCCGAGGGAGCCGGCGATGTGTGGGGTGAGCAGCACGTTCGGGAGTGTGTAGAGCGGGGAGGAGGCGGGGGGTGTGTCGGGTTCGGTGACGTCGAGCACGGCGTGTATGCGACCGGAAAGGAGACGCTCGGTGAGCGCGTCCGTGTCGACGAGGGATCCGCGCGCCGTGTTGATGAGTGTGGCGCCGTCCTGCAGGAGTGCGAGCCGGTGCGTGTCGAACATGTGGCGCGTCCCGGGCAGTTGGGGTGCGTGGATGGACACGACGTGGCTGCGCCGGACGAGTTCGTCGAGGTCGACGAGTTCCGCGCCGAGGGCGCGCGCCCCTTCCCTGTCGACGTAGGGGTCGTGGAGAAGAACGGTGAGGTCGAGCGGGCGGAGCAGCTCGATGACGCGGCGTCCGATGCGGGAGGCTCCGACGATGCCGACGGTGCGGTGGTAGTTGCCGTATCCGGTGAAGTACGGCAGGAGCGCGGGCTGTTCGCGCGCCTGGGCGTACTCGCGGGCGATGTCGAGGACGCGCTTGTTCGCGAAGAGGATGGCGGCGAGGGTGAACTCGGCGACGGGCAGGGCATTGGCGCCGGCCGCGGAGGAGACGGTGATGCCCCGCTTCCAGACGGCGGCGGTGACGTGGTGCTTGACGGACCCGGCCGCGTGGACGACGGCCCGCAGCCGCGGCATACGGCGCAGCGCGTCCTCGCTCAGCAGGGGTGCGCCCCAGTGGGTGAACAGGACTTCCACGTCGGCCAGTTCGGCGTCGGCGGCCGCCGCGAAGTCGGTGAGGTGGGCGGTGTCCACGGCGGCGACTGAGTGGAGCCGGTCGAGGGCTCCTTCCTCGGTCAGCGAGCGGTGGATCTCGTGTCCCATGGCGAGGACGGTGTGCGGGCGCCTGGGTGCGGTGGGGCGCGGCGAGCTGTTCAGGAGGGTGCCTTCCGGTACGGGCATGGTCATTTCACCGCGCCGGCGGTCAGACCGGAACGCCAGAAGCGCTGCAGGCAGACGAAGGCGATGATCAGCGGGACGACGGCGACCAGGGACCCGGTGATGACGAGCGCGTAGTACTCGGGCTGCTGCTGCGTGACGCTGTTCCACATGAACAGGCCGAGGTTGACCGGGTAGAGCTTCTCGTCGTTCAGCATGACGAGAGCGCCGAAGAAGTTGTTCCAGCTCGCGGTGAACGAGAACAGGAAGATGGTCATGAAGCCGGGCGCGAGCATCGGCAGCGCGATCCCGGCGAAGGTGCGCAGTTCGCCGGCGCCGTCGACGCGGGCGGCCTCCAGTACCTCTGCGGGCACGTATCCCTCGGAGAAGACCCGCGCGAGGTAGACGCCGAACGGGTTGACCATGGCGGGCAGCAGCAGTGCCCAGTAGGTGTTGACGACCCCGGCCTTGGTGGCGAGCAGGTACATCGGGAGCTGGATCACCGTGGCGGGCACCAGCACACCGCCGAGGACGATGCCGAACAGCTTCTCCTTGCCCTTGAAGTCGTACTTGTCGAAGGCGTATCCGGTGGCGACGCAGAGCAGGGACGACGCGGCCGAACCGACCACGGAGTACAGCATGCTGTTGCCGAACCAGCGCAGGTAGATGCCGTCGTTGAAGGTGAGGACGTGGCGCAGGTTGGCGAAGAGGTTGAAGTCGCCGAAGGCGAAGCCGGAAGTGCCGAAGAGGTCGCGGCTGTTCTTGGTGGCGGCGAAGAGCAGCCAGCTGACCGGCATCAGGGTGTAGAGGGCCGCGACGATCAGTACGGCGTTGACGACACCCTTGGAGAGGAGGGCACGGGAGGTGGTGCGGCGCCGGGCGGCGGGGGCGGACTCGCGGTCCGCCGGTGTCCGGGCCGGACGGTCCGGACGGTCCGGACGGTCCGGACGGGCTGGGCTCGTCGGGCCCGTCGCTCGGGAGGTGAGGGTGCTCATGACGCCGCCTTCCACCGGTTGCCGAGCCGGGTGACGATGTAGGAGAGGGCGATGCCGAGGACGGCGAGCATCAGGGACGCTGCGGCGGCCAGCCCGTAGTCGTGCTGCACGAAACCGGCCTTCCAGATGAACATCGTCGGGGACCACTCGGTGTCGATGGTGGGCGCACCGCGCTGGTTCAGGAGCCGCGGCTCGGTGAAGATCTGGATCGCGCCGACGCAGGTGAACAGCACGGTCATGACGACCGCGGAGGCGATCAGCGGCACCTTGATCTGCAGGGCGGTCCGTACGGCGCCCGCGCCGTCGACCACGGCCGCCTCGATCGTCTCACGCGGAACGGCCTGCAGGGCTGCGTAGAAGATGACCGTGTTGTAGCCGATCCACTGCCAGGCGCACAGGTTGACCATCGACGAGAGCACATGGTCGTTGCTGTAGAAGTTCCATGTGCCGCCGAAGACGCCGATCCAGTCGAGGACGGGGCTCAGGCCCGGGGTGTAGAGGTAGATCCAGATGATCGAGGCGATCAGTCCGGGGATCGCGTGCGGCAGGAACAGGGCGAGCTGGAAGAACCGCTTGGCGCGCGCGAGCGCGGAGTCGACCAGCAGGGCGAGCAGGAGCGAGCCGCCGATCATCACCGGGATGTACAGCGCGCAGTAGAGCGCGATGTGCACGAAGGAGTCACGGAATCCCGCGTCGGACAGGGCCTTGGTGTAGTTGCTTAGTCCGGAGAACACCCGCTCGGTGCCGCCGAAGCCGAGCCCTGAGGAGTGCTCCTGGAAGAGGCTCATCCACACGGCGTAGCCGATGGGTGCGGCCATGACCGCGGCGAACAGCACGAAGAACGGGGTGATGAACAGGGCCGCGGCCCGGCGTTGACTGCGCCGCAGTCTCGGGGTGCCCGAGGGCTTCGGCGGGGGTTGGCGGGTGGCCTTCACGGCCCCCGCGAGGGGTGCTGCCACGGTGGCTCCTTGGCGGAGTGGACGCTTGAGGGACGCGGGAGGGCGGGGGTGTGGCCGCAGCGGGAGCCCGTGACGGCACGGGCCCCCGAGGGGCGGGACCCTCAGGTCACTCGGCGAGCTTCAGCCCGCGCTCCGTGATGCCCGACTCGGCCTGCTTCTGCCCGGCCTCGACGCCGGCGGTGAAGCCGGACTTGGCCGCCTCGTCCTGGATCGCGGTGTAGACGTCCATCTGGTCGGGGCCCCAGGTCCAGCCGGGGACGATCGTGTCGACCTGGTCGGAGGCGAGCTTGTAGAGGTCCTGGCTGCCGTCCAGGTACGAGGTGTCGAACTTGGCCGCGGCGACCGCGCGCATCTCCGGGTTGGCGGGCAGGGCACTGCTCGGCGACTCCAGGTCGGCGAGGCGGGCCTCGACACCTGCCTTGTTCGTGGTGAGCCAGGTGATGAACTCGGTGGCCGCCTCGGCGTGCTTGCTGCCCTTGAGGACGCCGTAGGAGGTGCCGCCGTAATTGCCGCTGGCCGCGGTGCCCCAGTTCGGCATCGGGGCGGCGGCCCACTTGCCCTTGAGATCGGGCATCGCGGTCTTCATGCCGCCTGCGGACCAGGAGGCGCCGAGGAAGGAGAGGGTCTTGCCGGAGGTGCGGGCCTTGGTCTCCTCGGGGCTGTAGCCGGCGAAGGACTGCACCAGGTCGTCCTTGACCAGGCCGTCCCAGTAGGCGGTGACCTTCTTCGTCGCGGCGTCGTCGACGCCGGTCCTCCAGGCGTCGCCCTCGGTGGCGAACCACTTGCCGCCGGCCTGCCAGGAGAGGGCGGCCAGCAGCGCGGGGTCGGACTTGGGCATGGAGGCCAGGCGGACGTTCTTGTCCTTCTTCCTGACCTTCTCGGCGGCGGCCTTGAACTCTCCCCAGGTCTTGGGGACTTCGATGCCGTACCTCTTGAACAGGTCGGTGCGGTAGTAGTACAGCTGCGGCGCGGCGTCGTAGGGGACGGTCCAGGTCCTGCCGCCGAAGGTCACCAGGTCCTGGAGCGGCTTCGGGAACTTCGACTTGACCGTTTCACCGGCGTACTTGGTCAGATCGATCAGGTTTCCCTGGCTCGCGAACTCCGGGACCATCTGGTACTCGATGGTCGCCACGTCGGGCGCGTTGCCCGCCTTCACCGCGTTGGCGAGCTTGCTGTAGCCCTCGGTGGCACTCGGGATCTCGGTGAACCTGACCTGGATGTCCTTGTGGGTCCTGTTGAACGCCTCGACGGTCGACTTGGCGCCGAGCGTCCAGGTCCAGTAGTCGATGGTCACCGGCTTGCCGCCCGAAGCGGCGTCGGTCGAGCCGCCGTCGCCGCCGCAGGCGGTGGCGGTGGCGAGCAGGCCCAGGGCTGCGACTGCGGCGGTGACGGCTGTACGGAACGAACGTGAAGTGCGCGACATGGCACGGCTCCTACGAGACCTCGTACGGGAAGAGGCGGATGCAGGACATCTTTTGTGCGCACACGATCAGAGTCAAGAGCATTCGAGCAAGACAATCAAAACGATCGCACAGCGATCAGGAATCGAGCGTTTTACCACCGCAGGACGAGCGGACCCTCAACTCCGGGAGCAGTTCGAGGTGTTGGCGCGGCGCCGGGGCCCGGCCGTCACGGCGTTCGGTCAGCCGCTGCAGCAGCAGCTTCGCGGCCAGTTCCCCCACGGAGCGCTTGGGCGGCGCGACGGCCGTCAGGGGCACATCCGCGAGGCCGGCGACCTCGTCGTCGTAGGCGATGAGCGCGAGGTCGTCCGGGAGGCGGATGCCCCGGGCCTGGAGCTTCGGGACGAGCACGATCGCGTCCTCGTCGCTGTGCACGAGCGCGGCCGTGACCCCGCGTCTGCGTACCGCCTCCGTCAGGTAGTCGACGGTGGCCTCGTAGTCCCCGTGCTCCCGGACCGTCGGAGCGCCCGTGTCGACTTCCAGGCCCAGTGACTGCACGGCCGCATGGAAACCGACGGAGATCTGGGTGGCATGCGGACCCTCCTGCAGCACCGCGGTGATCCGGCGGTGCCCGAGCGACGCGAAGTGACCGACGGCGACCGCGGCCCCGTGCGCCCGGTCCGTGCGCACCCGGTCGAGCCCCGCCGCGGGGTTCCCGGCCGGTGCGGAGCGCTCGACCAGGACGGTGGGCACCTCGCAGTCGAGCAACCACTGCTCCTGGCCGGCGACGGGCACGCCGCCGAACCAGCTGGGCGCGACGAGCAGTCCCTCGGCACCGCCCGCGATCAGATGCTCCGCCTGCACCGGGTCCTCGGTGTCGACGTATCCGGACATGCCGAGGACGAGCCGGCCGCCCTGGGCGCCGACGGCTTCGCGCGCACCGCGGACGATGTCCGCGAAGATGTAATTGGTGGTCGGGACGATCATTCCGATCACGGTGCCCTCGGCGGCGCCCTGCCGGGGCCCCGGTTCGGTGGCCGTGTCACCCGGCCAGACCACCGCGCCGTGCAGGCGGTGCACCCGGCCCTGCGCGGCGAGCGCCTCCACGTCACGCCTCAGGGTCACTGCGGAGACACCGAGTTCGGCGGCGAGTTCGGCGACCCGGAGGCTACCGCGCTGCCGGACGAGTTCCAGTACCCGCTCATGACGCTGGTCGACGTGCAATCGCATGGGCTCCCCCTGAGGCAAGGCCGGACGGACGAACTACGGGCGAACGCGGAGCGTGATCCCGTCAGCTCACTGTACGCCCACAATCGTATCGATCGTTTGCGCTCAACACGATCACTGAGGTGTCCCCGCAGGCCGAGCTGCAGCCATGGGCAGCGCACCCTGGATCCCCCGGCACCGGCTCGCCACCTTTTCCTATTGCCCGCATCGTGGTCATACAAAGTGAAGAATGGGCATGAGGGGGTAAGACCACCTTCGGGGAGCGGAGAGGGCCTCGGTGGGTACGAGCGAGGAACCGGACGTACTGGCCGGGCAGCGCTTCGACATGGCGGACGCTGCGCCGGTGCTGCTCGACGCCCGGATGGCGGTGACGAGCTGGACCGCGGACGCCGAGCGGCTGCTCGGGTATCCCGCCGCGGAGGTCCTGGGCCGGTACGCCGCCGAGTTGCTGCTGCCCGAGGACGCCGCGCGCCTCCCCGAGCTGGCCCACCACTGCCGGGGCAACGGCGGCTGGGTGGGACTGCTCACCGCGCGGCACCGCACCGGGCTTCCGATGCGGGTGATGGTGCGGGTCGTCCCGTTCGTCGGCGGTGACGGCCCGGCCCGCTGGGTGGCGCTCGTGGCGGATCTGGCCGGGGGCCCGGGCTGGGACATGAGCCGGTCGGTGCTGGAGCGGATGTCGGCGCGATCACCCGTGGGCATCGCGATCGTCGACACGGACCTGCGGTTCGTGTGGTCGAACGCCGCCCTCCAGCAGTTCGGCGGAGGCCCCGCACAGCAGCGGCTGGGACGAAGACTCGCCGACGTGCAGCCCGGTCTGGACGCCGAGACCCTCGAAGAGCAGATGCGTCGCGTGCTGGAGAGCGGCGAGCCGGTGGTCGGCTACGAACACGTGGGCCGGGTACGGTCGGCGCCGCACCACGAGACGGCGCACGCCATGTCGTTCATCCGGCTGGAGGACGACCAGGGCCACCCGATCGGCGTGTACTACACGGTCCTTGACGTCACCGAGAGCTACCGCGCCCGTCGACGGCTCGCCCTGCTGGACCGTGCCGGGGAGCACATCGGCCGCAGCCTGGACGTGATGCAGACCGCGCAGGAACTCGCCGACGTCGCCGTACCGGGCCTCGCCGACTTCGTCACCGTGGACCTGCTGGAATCCGTGCTCAGGGGCGCCGAACCGCCGTCCGGTCCGCTCGGCGACACGGACGTGGTGCCGCTGCGGCGCGCGGGACACCGGTCGGTGCGGGAGGGCGTTCCCGAGGCCGTCGTCGGCATCGGGGACGTGGCCGCGTATCTCGCCGGATCGCCCCCGATCCGCTCGCTGGCCACCGGTGCCTCCTGGCGCGAGGCCCGGCTCGACCCGCTGGCCAAGGAGTGGGCCACCGATCTGCCCGGCGGGCGGACCGCCTCGTTCCTCGACCTCGGCCTGCACACCGTGATGATCGTGCCGATCCGTGCCCGCGGCACCACGCTGGGCGTCACCACGTTCTTCCGGCGCGATCGCCAGGACCCGTTCGACGAGGACGACCTCAACCTCGCCGAGGAGTTCGTGCGCCGGGCGGCACTGTGCGTGGACAACGCCCGCCGCTACACCCGCGAGCGCGACGCGGCCCTCGTCCTGCAGCGCAACCTGCTCCCGCACGGCTTCCCCGAGCAGGGCGCGGTGGAGGTCGCCGCCTGCTACCGGCCCGCCGACGAGCTGACGGGACTGGCCGGGGACTGGTTCGACGTCATCCCGCTGTCCGGGGCGCGAGTGGCCCTGGTGGTGGGCGAGGTCGCCGGGCACGGTATCGACGGCGCCGCCGCCATGGGACGCCTGCGCGCCGCCGTGCAGACCCTCGCCGACCTCGACCTGCCGCCCGAGGAGGTGCTCGCCCACCTCGACGACCTGGTCAGCCGCACGGCCCGGGAGGAGGGTGCCGGGGCGGACGCCCGCACCAGCGGCATGCAGGCGATGGGCGCGAGCTGTCTCTACGTCGTCTACGACCCCGTCAGCGGGCGGTGCACCATGGCCGGCGCGGGCCATCCCGCGCCGGCTGTCGTCGACCCCGACGGCACGGTCACGTTCGCCGAACTCCCGCCCGGACCGGCGCTCGGTATGGGCGGCCTGCCCTTCGAGTCCCTGGAACTGTCCCTGGCCGAGGGCAGCGTGCTCGCTCTGCACACCGACGGACTCATCGCCACGCCCCGTACCGGACGCGACCCGGAGGCGGGCCGGGAGCGGCTGCGCCGGGCGCTGGAGGAACCCGGTCGGCCGCTGGAGGGGCTGTGCCGCACGATCGTGGACGACCTGGTGCCGACGCGGCCGTACGACGACGTGGCGCTCCTGATGGCGCGCACCCGCCGGCTGGGCGCCGAACGCGTCGCGACGTGGGAGCTGTCCCTCGACCCGGCCGTCGTCGCCGAGGCGCGCAAGTCGGCAACCCGGCAACTGGGCGAATGGGGCCTGGACGACCTCGCGTTCACCACCGAACTGGTCGTGAGCGAGCTCGTCACCAACGCCATCCGGCACGCCTGCGGGCCGATCCGGCTGCGTCTGATCACCGAGCAGGCCCTGATCTGCGAGGTCTCCGACGGCGGCGCCACCGCCCCGCACCTGCGCCACCCGAAGACCACCGACGAGGGCGGCCGCGGTCTGTTCCTCATCTCCCAGTTCACCCAGCGCTGGGGCACCCGGTACACCGCGGAGGGGAAGATCATCTGGGCCGAGCAGTCCCTCACGGAACCACCGGTCTGAACGCGCACGGCGGCGACCCATTGGTACCCGGCTCGGACGCCGCCGCGTCGAGCACGGATGACGCGCCGAATCGACAAGGAACTCAGTTCCCTCTCAAATGCGCACTGAGTGCCACAGCATCCGTTCGGTGCTAGTTTCCCGTGCATGAACGAGGCACCCCGGCGCCGCGAGCCCGCCGACGCGACGAGCGCGAAGCCGCCGATGCGGGACGCGCTGGTCGCCGCGGCCTTTCAGCTCTTCCTGGAGCGCGGCTACGAGCAGACGACGGTCGACGACATCGTGTCGCTCGCGGGGGTCGGCCGGCGATCTTTCTTCCGGTACTTCCCGTCCAAGGAGGACGTGGTCTTCCCCGACCACGAGCGCTGCCTCGCCGAGATGACGGCGTTTTTGAGCGACGGCGCCGACGCGGACGACCCGGTGCAGCGGGTCTGCGACGCCGCCCGGCTCGTCCTGCGCATGTACGCCGAGAACCCGACCTTCTCCGTACAGCGCTACCGCCTCACCAAGAAGGTCCCGGGCCTGCGCGCGTACGAGCTGTCGGTCGTCTGGCGTTACGAGCGCGCCCTCGCCGAGTATCTGCGCGGGCGTTTCGCCGGCCGGCGCGACGGCACCCTGCAGGCCGACGTGATCGCCGCGGCGGTGGTCGCCGCGCACAACAACGCCCTGCGCTCCTGGCTGCGCTCCGACGGACAGGGGGACGCGACGGCGCCGGTGGACCATGCGCTCGGATATGTGCGCACTACCTTCGGCGGCCCGCCGGGCGACGTGGCGGCACAGGAGCGGGAGGACGTGGTCGTCGTCGTCTCCCGGCGTGGTGCGCCGATGTGGCGCGTCGTCCAGGAGATCGAGTCCACGCTGGGCCGGGACTGACCGTTTCCCGCTCTCCCCAGATTGAGGGTACCGAGTGCCTTTACGCGTGGCACTCAGTGCCATAGCCTGTGGTCGTGCACGGTGATCCGCGCACATCGGACTCCGGCCGAGCGCAGGGAGATGACATCGTGTACCACCCAGGAATCGCGCTTCATCCGGGGATCGGCCCCGCGACGGACGTGCTCGACGCGGCCCCCGAGGAGCGCGCCGGGGACGCCGTCCTCTTCCAGCGCTGCCACTGGTGCGGCACCGCGATGTACCAGCGTCTGCTCTGCCCGGTCTGCGCGGGCAGTGACCTGCGGACCGAGGCGAGCGCCGGGACCGGCGTCGTACGGCACTCCACCGTGATCCACCGCAATACGCCGGCGGCACGCAATGTCTCCCTCATCGAGATGGCGGAGGGATTCACCGTCCGGGGCCGGGTCATGGGCTCGCCCGCCACGATCCACAGCGGCGACCGCGTCCAACTCGCCACCGCCCAGGACCCGGTACGCAGGCAGCCGGTGTTCCAGCTCATCGAAGGCACCTACGGGAGCTGGAACTGACGCCACGCGCGGGCGCCCTCGAAGAGGGCCCGCAGGTCCGGAGCGACTGGGCGAACCGGCGTGCAGGGCCGGTTCGCCCAGTCACCAAGGGGAAGGACCGTCAGCCGTAGGTGATGTCGGAGGCCGCGTACTTGCAGTAAGTACCGTCGGCGTCCTTGCCGTTGGTGGTCGGCTCCTTGCCCGTGTTGTTCCCGATGTACTTCTGGCAGGGGATGATCTTCTTGCTGGTGTCCCCGAGGATCCTGATGGATTTCAGGGTCGCGCTGTCGCCGTAGTTGGTGTTGATGCCGACGAGCTTGCTGCCCTTGTAGGTCGCCTCGATGGTGTTGAGATTGATCTTCCGCTTGTACTGCGTCCTGCAGTTGCCGCAGGAGCGGACGAAGGTACCGAAGTTCTTCACCGCGAAGTTCGACACGTTGAGCGTTCCGGCCCCGTTGAACTGGAACACCTTGTCGCTGGCTTCCTTCGCGCCGCCGCCGGAGACGGTGTAGACGTTGGACGACGACGAGCCGAGGAACGTCGCCGCATCCTCGCCGACGTCCTCCCACCAGACGTTCTGCAGCGTGCAGCTGCCCAGACAGTGGATGCCGTCCGCGGCGGGCGCGCCGATGATGACGTTCTTCAGGACCGTGCCGGGGGCCAGTTCCAGGATCGGCCCCTGGTCCTCGTCCTGGCTGTCGCTGCCGAGGTCACCGCTGCCGTAGAGGCGCTTCATCCCGTAGTCCTTGGTGCCGGAGACCGGGATGGTGGAGGAGACCGCCTGACTGCCGTTGGGGGTGGGCCAGGTCGCGGCGCTCGCCGGAGTCAGAGCGCCTTCTGTCATGATCATGACAGTCGAGAGCCCGAGTGCGGCCAGGGCTCCGGTGAGCGCGCGCCGTCGCGGGCGCGGACGTACTGGTGAAGTCATGTCCCGATGCCTTCTTCCAGAGGGGGGTGGTCAGAGCTTTCCGGCGCCCGCGCCGGACGTCACCGAGGCGACGACGGACGAGGCGGGCTCGGCGGTGTAGCTGTAGGGCGGGCTGGTGAACGTGCCCACCCGGGAGATCTCGGTGGCGGCTCCACCGAGGTCGTTGCCGCGGAGATTGGCGTAGCCGTCCACATCGCTGTCGCGGTTCGTGGTGACGGCGACCGCCGTGGAGCGGAACACGTTGTTCTCGACGAGCATCTGGGCGCCCATGCGCGGGTGCACCGCGGTCTCGGCCCCGACGACGTAGTTGTCGTAGAAGTGTCCGGTGCCGAACCGCAGGCTGGGGATGCGGGAGTTGACGTTGTTGAACCAGTTGTGGTGGTACGTCACCCGCAGATGCCCGGTGTCCTCGCTCGCGTTGTTGTCGCTGTGGCCGACGAGCGAGCCCTTGAAGTGGTCCTTGAAGGTGTTCCAGGACACCGTGACGTAGTCGGAGCCGTGATTGATGTCGAGCAGACCGTCGTAGTAGTCCTTGTCGTGGTTGCGGTCGGCCGAGAAGGCGTTGTGGTCGATCCACACCTTCGTCGACGCCTGGACGGTGATGCCGTCGGCCGGCGCGACCGGCTTGCTGATGTTCAGGTTGCGGACGACGACGTTGGTGACCTTCTTGAGACGCAGCCCGCCGCCGGTGAACCCGGACGACGAACCGACGCCCAGAACTGTGGTGTTGGAGCCGATGTCGACCTGACCGCTCAGCGAGATCAGGCCGTTGACCTTGACGACCTTCGCCGTGTTGCCGGTGACCGCGGTCTTGAACGCGGCCAGCGTGCTGACCGTGACGGAGGACGCGCCGCCCCCGCCGGTGGTCCCGGCGCCGAAGCCGATCGGCGCGGTCTCGGCGGCTCCCGCGCTCTGCGGGAGGACGAGGGCCGTGCCGACAGCCAGGGCCCCGGCTGCGGCTGTCGCCAGGACCAGCCGGCGGGAGCGCTTCCGTGGGGGGAGGTGTGGGGGGAGAGTACGCATGCGGGTGTGTCCCTTCGGGGGGAATCCGTGGGTCATATTCGCGAACGACGTACGCCATGTTGAACTTCGCGCGACATGCAAGCGACACCCAAGAACGGGGTGCGACGAGACTGGGGTGTGCACTCCCCAGGTGATGCGGCTCCGAGATCTCATATCTCGTACATGCGATGACGTACATGAGTCACGCTGCTGAACGGGAACGTAAGGGGCAAGCGCTTTCTAGTCAACGCTTCGCGCAGAACACATCCGGCCAACTCCCGTACCGGACGGCGCCGATGGCCCCGCCTCCTGCGCCGCCGATGCCACAGCGCCTCACCCGGGAAACGGCAAACGGCAAGGGGATCTCCGTCAGCCGGTGAAAGGCATCGCCGTCGCCCCGGGCGGCATGTTGTACGGAGTGACCACCTGGATCGCCGAGGGGAGGAAGGGCCCTTCGTCGGGCAGCGCGTGGTGGGCCCGCATGATCGTCTGACAGGCCCGGCGCATGTCCTGCCGCAGGTCGTGGTGGAGCACGGCGGACAGCCGCCCCTCCCCGAGCAGCCGGAGGTTGTCATGGTCCAGGTCGTGCGCGACGAAGACGTGGAGGTCGCGGCCGAGCGCGTCGAAGGCCTCGACGGTCGCCGCGTTGCCACCGCCGATGGAGTAGACCGCGTTGATCTCCGGGTCCTGTTCGAGGGCGGCCAGGACGAGTTCGCGCTGGGTGGCGTCCAGTCCGTCGCTGCCGGTGACCTCGACCAGGCGCCGCGCGGGCGCCGCGTCGCGCAGGGCGCCGCGAAAGCCCATCTCCCGCTCCTCCTCACCGCGGAAGAAGCCGCGGCTGACCGTGGTGAGCACGCTGCCGGGACGGTCGCCGAGCCACTGCCGCACCAAATAGGCCGCGGTGGCGCCGGCCGCCCGGTTGTCGATGCCCACGTAGGCGAGCCGCGCGCTGCCCGGCAGATCGGTGACCAGGGTGACCACCGGGATGCCCATGGCCACCAGCCGCCCGACCGCCGCGGTGACCTCGGGCAGGTCGGGCGCCTTGAGGATCACTCCCTGGGTGCCGCGCCTGGCGATCTTGTCCAGGGCCCTGATGAGCTCCGCGACGGGTCCGGTCTGCCGGAAGTGGAATCGTGAGCGCACGACGGCGGGGTGCAGGGACGGCAGTTCCGCCTCCAGGGCGTCGCGCACCGCTGCGGAGAACCGGTCCGGTGTCTGCATCACGATGTCGACCATGAACGTACGGCCCCCGATGCGCACCTGGGTGCGCTGGCGGTCCAGGTCGTCGATGGCTTGGCGCACCTCGCGGACGGTGCTCTCCCGTACGCCGCCCCGCCCGTTGAGGACCCGGTCGACGGTGGCCTGGCTCAGGCCGGCCTGACGGGCGATCTCCCTGATCGGATACGGGTGTGCCATGGCTGCGTCCTGGACTTCGTTGAGGGGTTTTTGATGGACTTGCGTGCATTGAATGAGGGGCTCGAGGTCATGAGACTGGCACATGACCGAGTCTTTCGAAAGGATTCCTGATGTCTGCGAACGCCCCGGGAGCGCGGACCTGGCTGACTGACGCGGACTGCCGTCTCGACGACTTCCGCGCGCTGGTCGAGCAGCGCACCGAGCCGCACGCCTATCCCGCCGCCCAGGCGGTCGAGCAGAACGTCCTGCTCTACGACAGTGACCGGATCCGTGAGTCCGTCGTCACCGCGTCCGGCCGCCGGGCGGTCCAGGACGAGTTCGTGCGCGCCCTGCTGGACGGGCCGGGCATCGTGGTCCTCAAGCGGGCGTTTGCGCAACCCGCGGTCGTGGACCGGGCCACCGACGTCTTCGAGGCGCTGATCGAGGAGGAGCGGGCGACGGGCGGGGCCCGCGGCGACCACTTCGCCAAGCCGGGGGACAACGACCGGGTGTGGGGAGCTCTCGACAAACTGGCGGCCCGCGCGCCCGACGTGTTCGCCGACTACTACGCGAACGACATGACGGCGCTGCTGGCCGAGGCCTGGCTCGGCCCCGGCTACCAGGTGACCTCGCAGGTCAACGTCGTCAACCCGGCAGGAGCGGCGCAGCGCCCGCACCGCGACTACCACCTCGGCTTCCTCTCCCAGGAACAGGCGGCGGCATATCCGGCCCATGTGCACCGGCTCTCCCCCGTCCTGACGCTCCAGGGCGCGGTGGCGCACTGCGACATGCCCGTCGAGTCCGGCCCGACGCTGTACCTGCCGCACTCGCAGAAGTACGAGCCCGGCTATCTCGCCTGGCGGCGCCCCGAGTTCATCGAGTACTTCGCGGACCGTCACGTGCAGCTCCCGCTGGACAAGGGCGACGCCGTCTTCTTCAACCCGGCGCTCTTCCACGCGGCCGGTCACAACCGCTCAGCCGGCATCCGACGCATGGCGAACCTCCTGCAGATCTCCTCCGCCTTCGGCCGGGCGATGGAGAGTGCCGACCGGGAGACGACGGCGAACGCGCTCTTCCCGGTCCTGCTGCGCCGCAAGGACGAGGGCGCCGACGAGGGGTGGCTGCGCCGGGTGGTCGCGGCCTGCGCCGAGGGCTACCCCTTCCCGACCGACCTGGATCTCGACCCGCCGGTCGGCGGACTCGCGCCGCCGTCCCAGGCGGACACCGTATTGCAGGCCGTCGCCGAGGGCTGGACCCCGCAGCGGCTGCGTCAGGAACTCAGAGCCGGCGCCGCGCGCCGCACGAACTGAAGGAGCCAACACCCATGGGACTCCAGGGACTTCTGCGGGACAAGGTCGTGCTCGTCAACGGCGGCAGCCAGGGCGTCGGCGCGGGCATCGTGCGGGCGGCCGTACGTGAGGGCGCGACCGTCGCCTTCACGGGGCGCCGCGCCGAGGTCGCCGAGCCGCTGACGGCGCGGACCGGCGCTCTCTTCGTGCGGGCCGATCTTTCCGATCCCACGCAGGCCCAGGGCGCCGTCGAGCAGGTCGTGGCCGCTCATGGGCGGGTCGACTGCCTGGTCAACGCGGCGGGTCTGACCTCGCGCGGTTCGCTCCTCGACACCACGCCGGAGCTGTTCGACGCGCACATCGCGATCAATCTGCGGGCGCCCTTCTTCGCGATGCAGGCGGCGGTCCGGCATCTGGTGGACCGCGGAGCGCCGGGCACGATCGTCAACGTCATCACGTCCTCCGAGCACGGCGGGCAGCCCTTCCTCGCGCCGTACGTCGCCGCCAAGGCCGGACTCGCGGGCCTCACCCGCAACGCCGCGCACGCCCACCGCTGGGACCGGATCCGGATCAACGGCCTGAACATCGGCTGGACCGAGACGGAGGGCGAGGACGCCATCCAGCGCGCGTTCCACGGCGCGGGCGACGACTGGCGGGAGAAGGCGGCGAAGACCCTGCCGATGGGGAAGCTCGGGCAGGTCGACGAGATCGCCGACTTCGTCGTACTCCTGCTCTCCGACCGCAGCGGCGTGGTGACCGGCTCGGTCATCGACTGGGACCAGAACGTCGTCGGCGGACTCGACTGACCCGCGCGAGCGGGCGTACAAGATCCACTCCCCCACACACCCTCCCTCCCCTGGGCTCGAAGGAGCAACTTCTCATGCGTATCGGCATCCTGGGACTCGGCCGGATCGGCGCCTTCCACGCCTCGACCCTCGCCGGGCTCGACGCGGTGGACTCGCTGGTGGTCACGGATCCGGTGGCGGCGGCCGCCGCTTCGGCAGCCGAGCGGTTCGGGGCGAAGGCGGTCGACTCCCCCGAGGCGCTGTTCGCCTCCGGGGTGGACGGCATCGTGATCGCCGCGGCCACCGACGCGCACCCGTCACTGATCCTCGCCGCCGTACGAGCGGGGGTACCCGTCTTCTGCGAGAAGCCGGTGGCGCGGACCGTCGAGGAGAGCCTCGATGTGCTGCGCGCTGTCGAGGACAGCGGGGTCGAGGTGCAGATCGGCTACAACCGGCGCTTCGACGCCGGATGTGTGGC
Source organism: Streptomyces sp. SAS_270 (assembly GCF_052543295.1). NCBI lineage: Bacteria > Bacillati > Actinomycetota > Actinomycetes > Kitasatosporales > Streptomycetaceae > Streptomyces > Streptomyces sp. SAS_270. The sequence goes on along the minus strand of NZ_JBMNDS010000057.1, from coordinate 17,579 downwards.
CGCGCGCAAGGCGGTGGTGAGCGGTGAGCTCGGTCCGCTGCACACCGTCCGCTCGACCACGCTGGATCCGGCGCCGCCGCCGGCCGCGTACATCGCCGTGTCGGGCGGCATCTTCCGGGACTGCAGCGTGCACGACTTCGACATCGTGCGCTGGGTCACCGGCCGGGAGGTCACCGAGGTGTACGCGGCGGGCGGCAACCGCGGCGCCGAGTTCATCGCGGCCGCGGGCGACGTCGACACGGCGTCGGCGGTGCTGACGCTCGACGACGGTACGCTCGCCGTCATCTCCAACACCCGCCACAACGCGCGCGGTTACGACGTACGCCTGGAACTGCACGGTATGAAGGACAGCATCGCCGTGGGCCTGGAGGACCGGCTGCCGCTGCGCTCCGTGGAGCCGGGCGTCACCTTCCCCGCCGGCACGCCCCACACCTTCTTCATGGACCGCTTCGCCGACGCCTACCGCGCCGAGCTGACCGCGTTCACCGAGGTGGTCGCGGGCCGCTCCGCCTCGCCGTGCACGGTGGCCGACGCCGTCGAGGCGAGCTGGATCGCGGAGGCCTGCACCCTGTCGCTGGCGGAGCACCGTCCGGTCCGGCTGGAGGACGTCCGCAAGGGGTGACACCCACCGTCGCCTCGACGGCCGAGCGCCCCAACGCCCTGTTCGTTCACAGGCGTTGGGGCGTTCGCGTGTGCGTTCTCAGTCGGCCTGCGAGATGTCGGCCGACGAGATGCGGATGCCCACCGTGCCGCTCTCCCCGCGCCGCAGACGGCTGCCGAGAAGGGTGAGGCGGCCGAGGAGACCGTACTTGCGGGCGAGGAGCCGGCGGTACTCGGCGGTCTCGGCCGGGCCGAGGATCTCGGCCCTGGCCGGGACCGGGTCACCGGTGGGGTTGCCGCGCAGGTCGCAGGGGCCCACGAGGACGTCGGGCCGGTTGCGGATCCGCTTCACCTTCCAGGAGTCCGCGGCGGACCAGACGCCCAGAGCCGCGCCGTCGCGGACCACCCACACCGGCGTGGCGACGCCCGTGCCGTTCTTGCGGTAGCTGGTGATCAGCAGGTACTTGCCCGACCCGAGCGTGTCCAGCGTGGTCTCGTTCATGGCCGGAGTCTAAGCGCCCGGGCTCGTAGGCCCGGGCCCTCGGTCAGGTACAGCGGGGAACACCGGGGTCAGGACAACTGGCCGTCGTAGTCGGGCAGCTTGAAGGTGCGCTCGGCGTGGCCGCCGACCAGGTCGGACCCGTTGTTGCCGATGTTGGCGATGATCGTGTAGCCGAGGGACTCGATCTTCGCCCGCTCGCCGGTCTTGTAGGCGCTGACCTCGTCGAACAGGTCGGGCAGGTCACGGGCGTACAGGCCGGAGACCGGGTAGCCGACGGTCTTCAGGTTCCACTTCGTCTCGGCGGCGATGATGCCCGGCCGCGCGGTGACGAAGAAGATGGCGACGCCCCGGGAGGCCGCGTACTTGGCGAGCGCGAGGGACGGCTTGAGGGCCGGGGTGGGGAGTTGGTACCAGGGGTGGAAGTCGGTCTCCAACGTGGTGTTGTCGATGTCGAAGACAAGGGCGAGCTTCTGGCCGGACGCCTGCGCGGTGCGCTGCGCGACGTAGGGCGTGGCCTGGTCGATGACGGCCTGGACGTCGCCCTGCCAGGTGGCGTAGTCGACGTCGGCGCTCTGCGTCGCCGTCGCGCTCGCCGCGATCTCGGCCGGGGCCGCCGCGGCGGTCCCCGCTGCGGCGGTCCCCGCTGCGGTGACCGTTCCTCCGATCCCCAGCGCCACGACCGCCGAGACCGCGCCGATACGGCGCCCCACACCACGTCCTGTCATTACCGTCCCCTTCTCAGGCCTGCTCAGGTCTTCGCAGGTCTTCGCAACGTCTTCGCACGGCGAAGCGGCGAGGTGTTTTTCGAACGCCCCCCGCGCACGTCATGTTCACGCCCAAGGATGTACGGAAGGCGGCGCAAAAGTTACCCCTCGGTAGTGACTTTCTGCCGCTGATTGTCGGCCGCGACGAGATCGCGACGCGGGGTGGCATGCGTGGGCGTCCCGTGTGAGCCTTGGCACGCGGAAGGCGGGCCGCGGTACCGGTACAAAAGAGGAGAGGCGGCTGCAATGGGTGCACCGAACATCGTGATCGTGGGCGGCGGATTCGCCGGAGTCGAGACCGCGCGGGGGCTGGAGCGCTCGCTCTCCCCCGGCGAGGCCCGGGTCACCCTGGTCAGTCCGACGGGTTATCAGCTCTATCTGCCGCTGCTTCCGCATGTCGCCTCCGGCGTGGTCACCCCGCAGTCCGTGGCGCCCTCGCTGCGCCGGATCCTGCGCCGCACGGAGTTGCTGCCGGGTGGCGTGGTGGGCGTGGATCCACAGTCCAAGGTCTGTGTCGTACGCAAGATCACCGGCGACCTCGTCGACCTGCCCTACGACCACCTGGTGCTCACCCCGGGCAGTGTGACCCGCACCTTCGACATCCCCGGTCTGCAGGACGAGGCACGGGGGATGAAGACGCTGGCGCAGGCGGTGTATCTGCGCGACCACGTGATCGCGCAGCTCGACCTGGCCGCGGCCACCTCGGACGAGGAGGAGCGGGCGGCGCGACTGCAGTTCGTGGTGGTCGGCGGCGGCTACGCGGGCGCCGAGACCGTGGCCTGTCTGCAGCGCCTCACCACCGCGGCGGCCAAGCGCTACCACCCCCGCATCGATCCCTCCCTCGTCAAGTGGCACCTGGTCGACGTCGCCCCCAAGCTGTTGCCGGAGCTCGGCGACAAGCTGGGCGCGACCGCGCTGCAGATGCTCAGCAAGCGCGGGGTGGAGATCTCCCTCGGCACGTCCGTCGCCTCCGTCACCGAGGACAAGGTCACCCTCACCGACGGCCGCGTGCTGCCCTCGCGGACGCTGGTGTGGACGGCCGGTGTCGCGGCGAGCCCGCTCGTCGACTCGCTGGGCGCCGAGACCGTGCGCGGCCGGATCGTCGCCGAGCCCGACTTCAAGGTGCCGGGCCTGGACGGGGTGTTCGCGTTGGGCGACGCGGCCGCCGTGCCCGACCTAGTCAAGGGCGACGGCTCGTACTGCGTGCCGACCGCCCAGCATGCCGCCCGGCAGGGACGGCACGCGGCGAAGAACCTGACGGCGCTGCTGCGCGGGCAGTCCACGACGCCGTACAAGCACAAGGACCTCGGCCTGGTCGTCGACCTCGGCGGCCACGACGCGGTGTCCAAGCCGCTCGGCATCGGTCTCAAGGGCCTGCCCGCGCAGGTCGTGGCCCGCGGATACCACCTGTACGCGCTGCGCACCGGGGCGGCCCGGTTCCGTACCGGTGCCAACTGGTTCCTCAACGCGGTCGCCGGCAACGACTTCGTGCGCACCGGCTTCCTCGCCGACCGGCAGGGAACCCTGCGGGACTTCGAGAACACCGATGCGTATCTGTCGCCGAAGGAGGTCGCGGCCCGCACCCGCGCCGAAGACGGGGAGAGCTGACCTCAGCCCGCGGCGGGGCTCCCCAGCAGGGCGAGGTAGCGGCGGGCGAAGAGGTAGGCGTCCCCGGGCCAGCGTGCCGAGAGGTAGTGGCCGTCCTCGACGACGAAGGCGTGCGTGTCGTCGGAGGCGGTCCCGCGCCGGGTCAGGGTGCGCGGGCCCCGGTCGAACTGGGCGTCCGGGGCGCCGAGGACGGACCTGACCTCGTCCTCGACGTAGGCGGGGTAGGTCCGGTAGTAACGGCCCAGACGCCAGGCCGTGGTCAGGTAGGCCGTGCGTTCCATGTACTTGGGCAGGCAGGTGGTGCGCCGGTCGGCCAGCACACTGCGGCCCGTCGCATGGTCATGGGAGCGGGCGAGGACGAGGACGCCGTGGCAGATCGCACCCACGGGCCGCCCAAGTGCCCAGAAGCGGGTGACCTGTTGCTGCAGGGACGCCGAGCCGAGGTACTGGCGCATGCCCGGTGCGTGGCCGCCCGGCAGCAGCAGTCCGTCGAACTCCTCGACCTTCACGTCCGCCCAGGAGACGGTGGCGGTGAACTCCGGTGAGGCCGTGAGCTCCTGGTAGAACCGCCGGGGTTCCTCCTCGGCGCCGAGTTGCCCGAAGAGCACGCCCGTCAGCAGGCGCGGATCCGCCGCCGGCCTGCTGCCCGCCCGCTCGGTGGCGAGGACGACGTCGTGGCCCGCGTCGGTGAGAAGCCGCCAGGGCACGGCCACTTCGGTGACGTCGAAATCGCGGTCGGGGACCGGCATCAGCACTCGCATGGGCACATGATGGCAGGCGGGCCGGCAGGGGGATGCCGTTCGTGGCCACAGCCAAGGGCGGGCCGTGACGGCTCGCCCGGCTCAGCCGGATGTCCCGGCCGCAAGAACTCCGGCTGGGCGAGGCGTCCTTCGTCCGGGGCGACGACCGCGGCGGGATCCTGCTCGACAGGGCAATCACTCCCCCAGGGGCGCAAGCAGCAACTCGGCCGTCTAGATTGCCGGTTGACACCGTATTTCAGGACCTCATCGCAACTCCAGGAGCTGAACCCGTGACCGAGAACCCGGCAGCCGCGGAACACCCCTCCGAGTCGGTACGCAGCCGCATCATCACCACGCAGCCGCACACGGCCCGGATATGGAACTACTGGCTCGGCGGCAAGGACAACTACGAGGTCGACCGGGCGGCCGGGGACCAGATCCGTCAACTGCACCCGGGCATCGGCGACTACGCGCAGGCGGACCGGATGTTCCTGGGCCGGGCCGTGCAGCACCTGGTCGCCGACCGCGGCATCCGCCAGTTCCTCGACATCGGCACCGGTCTGCCGACCGCGGACAACACGCACGAGGTGGCCCAGCGGCTCGCCCCGGACGCGCGGATCGTGTACGTCGACAACGATCCGCTGGTGCTGGCGCACGCCCGCGCCCTGCTCACCAGCACTCCCGAGGGCAGCACGGACTACCTCGACGAGGACCTCCGCAATGTGGACGCCATCCTCGAACACGCCTCCAAGACCCTAGACTTCAGCCAGCCGATCGGCCTGGTCCTCCTGGGCGTCGTCATCTTCATCGGCGACGACGAGGAGGCGTACTCCATCGTGCGACGCCTGCTGGACGCCCTGCCGTCGGGCAGCCACCTGGTCCTCTCCCACACGATCACCAGTCCCGAGATGCCCGACGTGGACGCCGCCGTCGCGTTCTGGAACGAGCACGGCACCCCCAAGCTGACCCAGCGCACCCCCGAGGCGGTCACCCGCTTCTTCGACGGGCTCGAACTCCTCGACCCGGGCGTCCTCTCCTGCTCCCGCTGGCGCCCCGGGAACACCGGTGGGGCCGAGCCGGACGAGGTCGCCATGTTCGGCGGGGTGGGCCGCAAGCTCTGACGGCGGACGCCGTCGATGTGCGGCGTTTCCCAGTGAACGCAGTGGCGTCACCGCACGTAAGGGAGAAGGGTGCTCAAGACCGGGGCCCCTGCGGTGGTGACGCCGTGCAGTTCGGCTTCGGGAGCCATGAATGAGGCACGCACGACGACGGATCGTCCGACGGGGGGCGCGATTCGCGGCCGTCGGCGGACTGCTCTGCGGAGGGCTGATGGTGACGCACGCGATGGCGAGCGAACCCTCCGACACGTCGCGTGCCACGGCGAGTTCCGCCCAGGCCGCCGGCTCCACGGGGAGCGGCCTGGTCACGCGTCTGGGCGCCAACCGCACCGCGGGCAGCTGGATCGCCACCGACGGCCGGCCCGTGGTCGCGGTGACCGACGCGGGCGCCGCGGCCGAGGTGAAGAAGGCGGGGGCCCGCGCCAAGGTCGTGGACCACAGCATGGAGGACCTCAAGTCGGCGACGCGGACACTGAGTTCGGCGCCGCGGGTGGCGGGCACCGCCTGGGCCGTGGACTACACCCACAACGAGGTGGTCGTGCAGGCCGACAGCACGGTCTCCGCCTCCGACTGGTCGAAGCTGACGCAGGTGGCCGACGGCATCGGGGGGTCGGTGCGCATGGAGCGCACCCAGGGCACGTTCACCACCCGGCTCAACGGCGCTCAGCCGATGTTCTCGACCGGGGGGCGGTGCTCGGCGGGCTTCAATGTGACCAACGGCCAGAACGCGTTCATCCTGACGGCCGGGCACTGCGGTCCCGCGGGGTCCATCTGGTTCGCCGACAACCAGGGTTCCCAGCAGTTGGGCCGGACCATCACGCAGGCCTTTCCCGGCAACGACTTCTCCCTGATCCAGTACGACAGCGGGCAGGCCGGCGCCGGGAGCAACGTCGTGGCCATCGGTGGTGGTCAGGGCGTGCGGATCATCGGTGCCGCCGATCCGACGGTCGGCCAGCGGGTCTTCCGCAGCGGCAGCACCAGCGGCATGCACGACGGCAAGGTGACCGCCCTCAACGCGACGGTGAACTATCCCGAGGGGACCGTCACCGGGCTCATCGAGACCACCGTGTGCGCGGAACCCGGGGACAGTGGGGGCCCGTTGTTCTCCGAGGGGATCGCGCTCGGCGTGACGTCGGGCGGCAACGGGGACTGCAGGACGGGCGGTACGACGTTCTTCCAGCCGGTGACCAAGGCCATGAGCACGCTCGGCGTCCAACTGGCCGGGCTGCCGCAGGCCTCCGCGAACTCCGGCAACGCCGCGGCCTCTCCGGCGCCGTCGGCCGCACAGGGTTCGGCCATCGCCCCGAGTTCGGTCGCGCCCGGATCGGTCGAGGCGGTCGGCAGTTCCGGGACGGCGCAGACACTGGTCTCGCAGCTGACGGACCCGAAGAACATCGGTCCGGGCCTGCTGGTCATCGCGGGAAGCCTGGTCGCCCTGGTGGCCACGCGGTACATCCGCACGGAGCAGGAACGCAACCGCTATCGCCGTGCCTTTTCCCAGAGTTGGGGGTGAGGGGCGGGCGAGCGAGGGATCTCCGCGGGGCCGGGTTCGGTGGTCGCGAAGCCGGGACGGTCGGTTGGCGGAGATCCGGGGCCGAGGGCGGCCGGAGCGGGGCTCCGCCCCGCGTCACGCCGCCTTGGTGGGGCGAGGAGAGGCCGCCGCCCATTCGGTGACGAGCTGCTGGTACTCCCGCCGCTCATCGATGTTCAGCGTCCCGCCCGCGCGGAACCACAGGGCCCGGATCTCCTCGTTGACCTCGGCTGCGGAACGCTCCGAAGTGGATTCAGGAGTGATGGACATGGTGTGAAGCATACGGGGATCGACGTGAAGGCGCTGTGAGTAATCGTACGTCTCAGGACATTACGGACCGTGAAGCTGATCACTCCCGATCATCACCGCGCGGCGGGAGCCGAGTTCAGTCCTCGGCGGATCCCAGTACGAGCACCTGGATCGCCAACACGGCCGCTCCGCGCGCCCAGTCGTGGAAATCGGACACCTTGGTCTCCAGGGCGACCGGGGCGGCCAGCGGGTGCCGGTGCGCCCGGACGGTCTCCTGCACCGTCCGGCCGGCCACGTCCATGAGTCCGACGCCCTCTCCGGCGAGCAGGATCTTCTGCGGCATGGCGAAGTTGGCGATCTGCGCGACCAGCGTGCCCAGGGCGCGTGCCGCCTCGTCGACGACGCGCAACGGCATGGGTTCCCCGGCGGCGGCGAGGGCGAGGATCTCCTCGTAGGTCCGGTCGATGCCGGTGGCCGCATGGACCTGGTAGCGGATGTTGGGAATGGTCAACAGCGAGACGGCGCTGCCGCGTTCGCCATCGGGCGTGAGCGGTCCGTGGGGGCTGAGGATCCAGTGCCGGCCGAAGCCGCGGTCCTCCTCGGCGCAGGGCACCCGGGTGCCGCCCAGCACCAGTCCGTAGCCGATGCCCGCACCGATGGTGAGGACGACGAAGCGGTCGAGGCCGCGGCCTGCGCCGAACCAGCTCTCCGCCTCCACGAGCGCGGCGACATCGTTCTCGACGACCACGGGCAGCCCGGTGCGCTGCTCCACGAGGTCCGCCAGGGGGACGTCGCGCCACCCCAGGAAGGGGGATTCCCCGACGACGGCCCGGTCCTGGACGAGTCCGCCCACTCCGATGCCGATCCCGGCGAGCCGGGGGTGTGCGGCGGCGAGTTCGGCGGTCATCTCTCCCAGCAGGTCGACCACTTCGGCCGGGTCGTGCGTGGCGAGCGGGCGGTCGCACCGGGCGACGATCTCGCTTCTGAGGGTGGTGACGACGCCGTAGACCATGTCGTCGGTGATCTTGAAGCCGATGAAGGAGCGCGACTCCGCGACGACGTCCAGCGGCTGCGAGGGGCGGCCCTGCCGGGTTTCGGCCAGGGCGCCGCCTTCGGGGACCTCGACCAGCAGGCCGGACTCGATCAGCGGCTTGGTCAGCCTGGTGAGGCTGCCCGCCGAGAGGTTCAGCCGTCGCGCGAGTTCGGTACGCGACAGCGGGCCGTGGACGAGCACCTCGATCGCCACCGAGCGCTCCCCGGGACTCAGCGGCAGCCAGGACGCGGCACGTGTGGTCATGAGGGTCAGACTGCCACGATTTCTTTCGTCATGGAACTAAGAAGTACCGAGGAAAGCAAGGAAGGCCATCCAAGGTGGCGCTAGCGCGCTCGAAAAAGAAGTGTGCACGACTCTTGACGCCAGGATTCTTTCGCCGCAAAAGTAAGTGACCCGAGGACGAGCCGCCGCCGAGGGAGTCTCCCCATGACCGTCGCCTCCAACAGTCCCCCGTCACATCTGCCGCTGCACGACGCCGCGGGGGCCCAGCCCAAGCCGAGGACACGCAGCGTCCGAGCGGGCTCCGAGCACGGCGACGGGGCGCTCGCCGCGCTCTTCATCGCCCCGGCCATGCTGGGCTTCCTGGTGTTCCTGCTCTGGCCGACGCTGCGGGGCATCTACCTCAGCTTCACCCGCTTCAACCTGCTCACCCCCGCGCAGTGGGTGGGCCTCGACAACTACGTGCGGATGGTGCACGACCCCATCTTCTGGGACTCGCTCACCGTCACCGTCGAGTACGTCCTCATCAACATCGGCGTGCAGACGGTCTCCGCGCTCGCCATCGCCGTGCTGCTCCAGCGGCTCACGCAGTCGGCGGTGCTCCGCGGGATCGTGCTCACGCCTTACCTGATGTCGAACGTCGTCGCCGGCATCGTATGGCTCTGGATCCTCGACACCCAGCTCGGCATCGGCAACGAGGTCATCGGTGCGCTGGGCTTCGACCGCATCCCGTTCCTCGCCGACGACACGTGGGCGATCCCGACGATCGCCCTGATCAACGTGTGGCGGCACGTCGGTTACACCGCACTGCTGCTGTTCGCCGGTCTGCAGGCCATTCCGAACGAGATGTACGAGGCGGCGAAGGTCGACGGGGCGAGCGAGTGGCGGATGTTCCGTCGGATCACCATGCCGTTGCTGCGGCCGGTGCTCGCGGTCGTGCTGATCATGACGGTGATCGGTTCGTTCCAGGTGTTCGACACGGTCGCGGTCACCACCCAGGGCGGTCCGGCCAACGCGACCAACGTCCTGCAGTACTACATCTACGGCTCGGCCTTCGGCCGCTTCCAGTTCGGCTACGCGTCCGCGATGTCCGTGGCCCTCCTCGTCGTGCTCAGCGCGATCACCTTCGTCCAGTACCGGCTCACCCGGGCCGGGCAGACCGACCTCGGCTGACCGGAAGGAGTCGACATGACTGCCGTGACCGCAACGACGCCGCCGACACACATACGTCCGCTCAGGCGCCGCCCCTCCCTCGGCCGGATCGCCGCCTGGGTCGCGATGGGCGCGATCGTGCTGATCACCCTGCTGCCGTTCTACTGGATCCTGCGCACCGCGCTGTCCTCCAACGCCGGCCTCAACGCCGATCCCACCGATCCGCTGCCCGTGGACCTCACCGGCTCCGGTTTCGCCCGCGCGCTCGGCCTGCAGTCCACCAAGGAGGCGATCGCCGAGGGCGGCGCCGGCGGCGGGCTGGTGTTCTGGCGCTACCTGCTCAACTCGATGATCGTCTCGACACTGATCACCGTCTGTCAGATCTTCTTCTCCTCGATGGCCGCGTACGCCTTCGCCCGGCTCCGCTGGCGCGGCCGCGACAAGGTCTTCGGGCTCTTCCTCGCGGGGCTGATGGTGCCGGCCATCTTCACCCTGCTGCCGAACTTCGTGCTGATCAAACAACTCGGCCTGGTGGACACGCTGTTGGGAATCTCCCTGCCGACGATGTTCATGACCCCCTTCGCGGTGTTCTTCCTGCGACAGTTCTTCATGAACGTGCCCCGCGAGGTCGAGGAGGCCGCACTTCTCGACGGAGCCGGGAAGATCAGGATCTTCTTCCGGGTGCTGCTGCCGATGGCGTCCACTCCGGTCCTCACGCTGGCCGTGCTGACGTACATCACCTCGTGGAACGACTACTTCTGGCCGCTGATGGTGTCCTACAGCGACAGCTCGCGCGTGCTCACCGTGGCGCTGGCCGTCTTCCGGGCACAGGTTCCGCAGTCCGGCGTCGACTGGTCGGGGCTGATGGCGGCGACACTCATCGCCGCCCTGCCGATGCTGGTGCTCTTCGGGGTCTTCGCGCGCCGCATCGTCGGCTCCATCAGCTTCACGGGCATCAAGTAAGGGGACGGAATGCGAAATCGTACGCGTACGGTCGTGGCGTTGACCGGAGCGCTGGCGCTGTCCCTGGTGAGCGGGTGCGCGAAGGGCGGCTCCGCCGGATCGTCCGCCGACACGGTGACGTACTGGCTGTGGGACGCCAACCAGCTTCCCGCCTATGAGGCCTGCGCCAAGGGCTTCGAGCGGCAGAACCCCGGACTGCACGTCAACATCACGCAGTTGGGCTGGGACGACTACTGGACCAAGCTGACCGCGAGCTTCATCGCGGGCACCCAGCCGGACGTGTTCACCGACCACATCCAGAAGTTCGGGCAGTTCGCCGATCTGAAGGTGCTGGAACCGCTCGACGACCTGGGCATCGACGACTCCGCCTACCAGCCGGGCCTCGCCGCCAACTGGATGGGCCAGGACGGCCACCGCTACGGCGCCCCGAAGGACTGGGACACCGTCGCCCTCTTCTACAACAAGAAGATGACGCAGACGGCCGGGCTGTCGGCCGGGGACCTCAACGACCTCTCCTGGAATCCCCAGGACGGCGGCAGCTTCGAGAAGGCGATCGCCCACCTCACCGTCGACCGCAACGGCAAGCGCGGCGACGAACCCGGCTTCGACAGGCACCACGTCAAGGTGTACGGCCTCGCCACCAACGGCGGCGGCGACGGCGACGGACAGACCCAGTGGAGCACCTTCACCGCCTCCGCGGGCTGGACCTACACCGACAAGCAGCGCTGGGGCACCACCTACCGGTACGACGACAGGACCTTCCAGGCCACCGTCAAGTGGTACTTCGGCCTCGCGAAGAAGGGATACATGGCGCCCTTCACCGACTACAACTCCCAGTCCAACCAGGCCAATACGCAGGTGGCCGCGGGCAAGGCGGCGACCGCGTTCGACGGCGCCTGGATGATCTCCACATACGCGGGCTTCAAGGGCATCCGCACGGGCACCGCCGTCACACCCCTCGGCCCGACCGGCAAGCGGGCGACCATGATGAACGGCCTCGCCGACTCCGTCACCCGGCACGCGCGCAACAAGCAGGGCGCCAAGAAGTGGGTGAACTACCTGGCGTCCGACGCGTGCCAGAAGACCGTGGGCAGCTACGGCATCGTCTTCCCCGCCACCCCGGACGGCACCGAGGCCGCGGTGGCCGCCTACAAGAAGAAGGGCATCGACGTCACGGCGTTCACCGAGCCGGTCGCCGACAAGAAGGACTTCACCACCTTCTCCTACCCGATCACCAACTACGCGGCGGACGTGTACGCGTTGATGCACCCCGCCATGCAGGACATCTTCGCCAACGGCGCGTCCGTGAGCGGTCTCGACAAGACCAACAGCCAGATCAACCTGATCCTCGACCAGTGAAGGGCACGCCTTCCATGACGTTCTCCCTCGGCATCGTCGGCGCCGGCCAGTTCTCGGGCCAGTTCGCCAAACTGTTCCTCGCTCACCCGGGAGTCGGCGAGGTCCATGTCACCGACCTCCTCCCGGACCGGGCCGAGCAACTCGCCGCCGCCGAAGGCCTGTCCGGGACCTTCCCCACGTACGAGGCGATGCTGGAGTCGCCGGCGGTCGACGCGGTCGCGATCTTCACGCAGCGCTGGACGCACGGCCCGCTGGTGCTCCAGGGCCTCAACGCCGGCAAACACGTCTACTCGGCCGTGCCCATGGCGATCAGCACGGACGAGATCGCGGCGATCATCGACGCCGTCAAGGCGACTGGGCTGACGTACATGATGGGCGAGACCAGCCAGTACAACCCGGCGACGGTGCACGCCCGCAACCAGATCGCCGACGGCGCCTTCGGGCGGCTCTTCTACGCCGAGGGCGACTACGTCCACGACATGGACCTCGGGTTCTACGAGGCGTACCAGTACAGCGGCGGCGAGGACTGGAAGGCGACCGCCAGCTATCCCCCGCTGCTGTACCCGACGCACTCGGTGGGCGGGGTGCTCGGCGCCTGGCAGACCCATGCGACGAGCGTGTCGGCGATCGGTGTCGTCGACGAGCGCGGCGACGGCGTCTTCGACAAGGACGTCAGTCAGTTCGGCAACGACTTCTCCAACGCGACCGCACTGTTCGAGGTGGCGGGTGGCGGAGCGTTCCGTACCAACGAGTTCCGGCGGGTCGGCTATCCCTCGCAGATCCGGGAGTCGCGTTTCCGGTTCTTCGGGACGGACGCCAGCATGGAGCAGCTCGCCACGGTGGCGCTGTGGCAGGACAAGAAGGGCGTGCAGGACATCAGTGAACTGCTGGAGCCCAAGGCCACCCTGGCTCCTGACGATCCGTCACTTCAGCACATCGCGCCCGCACTCCGGGCCGCCTTCACCTCCGGATCGGCTCCGGTGCACGACCGGGCCCGGCTTCCCCGGGAGTTCGACCACCTGCACAACGGCCACGAGGGCAGCCACCACTTCCTGGTGGACGACTTCGTGACCGCGGTCAACACCCGCACCCTGCCGTCCGTGAACGCCTGGGTTGCCGCCCGCTACACCCTGCCGGGCATCGTCGCGCACGAGTCCGCGCGGCAGGGCGGGGCGAGGCTGGAGATCCCGGACTTCGGGGACGCGCCTCGGGCATAGCGCTCCGAGGTCCTCGGCGACGCCTGCTGCGGTGACCGGTCGTCACGGCAGCAGGCGTCGCTCCTTGGCGACCGACACCGCCGCGGCTCGCGTCTCGACGCCCAACTTGCCGTAGATCCGGCCCAGATGGGTCTTGACCGTGGCCTCACTGATGAACAGGGCCCGGGCGATGTCCCGGTTGCCCAGGCCGAGGGCCAGTTGCCCGAGGATGTCGCGCTCACGGTCGGAGAGGGCGGGCCGGGGACTGCGCAAGTGGGCCAGTACGCGGTCGGCGACCGGCGCGGACAGGGCGGTTCGGCCGGACGCGGCGTTGCGGATCGCGGCGAACAGCTCCTCGGGGCGCTCGGCCTTGAGCAGGTACCCGGTGGCGCCCGCCTCGATGGCGCGGGTGATGTCGGCGTCGGTGTCGAACATGGTGAGCACCAGCACCCGCGTTCCCGGCGCGGCGGAATCCCCCTCCCCGGGTGACGTCAGGTGCCGGGTGGCCGTCACACCGTCCATGCCGTCGCCGAGTTGAAGATCCATGAGTACGACGTCGGGCCGCAGCCGGGCGGCCATCGCGAGCGCCTCCTCGCCGCTGCCCGCCTCCGCGACCACCTCGAAGCCGTCGGTGCTCGACAGCAGCGCGCGCAGCCCCGCGCGTACGACGACGTGGTCGTCGCACAGCAGCAGACGGATCGGAGCGGGGCTTTCGGGGCAGGTCATGGGCCGGTCTTCCTCACGGGGTCGGGGTGAGCGCAACGGCCACCGAGACGACGGTGCCCTCACCCGGTGCGGACTCCACGGTGAGCGTGCCGCCCACCTGGTGTGCCCGGATGCGCATGGCGGGCAGGCCGTGGCCGCGCGCTCGGTCGGGGGCGGTGGCGGGGCCCGGGGTGCCGCCTGGGGTGAAGCCCCGGCCGTTGTCGGCGATGTCCAAGGAGATCTGGTCGTGCAGCCAGGTCAGGGTCAGTGCGGCCCGGGTCGCCGCGGCGTGTTCGCGCACATTGGCCAACGCGCCCTGGGCGATGCGCAGCAGCGCTCCCTCGACGCGCTCCGGCAGGGGGCTCGGGGCGCCGTCGAGCCGGAACGCGACCGTCAGTCCGGCGCCGCTCTCGCGGTCGGCCAGTGCGCTCAGCGCTTCGGCCAGGGTGTGCCCGGCGAGGTCGGCGGGGGCCAGGTCGTGGACGAACCGGCGGGCCTCGGTGAGGCTGCGCGAGGTGATCTCGGCCGCGTCCCGGACATGCCCGCGGGCCGTGTCCGGGTCCGCCCGCCAGACGCGTTCGGCGGCCTGCAGCAGCATCCACTGGCTGGACAGGCCCTGCGCGAGGGTGTCGTGGATCTCCGTGGAGAGCCGCTGGCGCTCCGCGAGGATGCCGGCCCGCCGCTCGGTGGCGGCCAGGTCGCGGCGGGTGCGGACCAGGTCGCCGATCAGGGCGCGCTGCCGGGCGGCCTGACGTTGCAGATGGACCAGCACGGCGGTCGCGACGGCGGCGATGGCGGGCGGCGCGACCACCATGTTGGGGTTGAGCGTCCCGTCCGACACCCGTATCTCGGAGGCGACGACCAGCGCGGTGAGGACGCCCACCACCGGCACCGCGATCCGCGCCGGGAGCGCGTGCAGCCCGGCGAAGAGCAGGGGCATCGCGCACCAGGTCGCGCTCGGCGCCAGCGCGAGGAGCACGATCCAGACCGCCGACACCGCGCCCAGCCAGGCCAGGTGCCGGGCGGTGGGGCGCGCTCCGGGGCGCGGCGCGGGTGCCAGCCACTGGCCGAGGACGTAGAGCAGCCAGAAGACGGCGAACAGCGCGAGGACCCATGCCGTACGGGTGTCGGTGGCGTCGCGGGTCAGGAAGCGGGCCAGCGAGGAGCCGAGCAGCAGGAAGAACGCGGCGTGCATGACCAGGGTCAGCCAGCGCCGGTCGGGATCGGCGGGGTGGGACGAGTGGCCGTCGCCTTCGCCAGGGGCGACACCCATCGCCGTCACCGTCCGGGCGTCCGGCGTCGGGGCCGTGCGTTCACCGTGGAGCGCGGACAGCCCTTTCATGTCCTCACCCGTCCGTTTCTCGCGGTCCGTTGCGCCATGCCTGGCGTGCCTACCGCCTCCGGCGCGCCACCGCAACCTCCGATCGGCTGACAGCGCCGTCCACCGGTCCGCGTCCGTATCGCACCCGGTCGGCAGCGCTCGTCGCCTGCCCGCGCGACCAGGCTGGGAACACCTCCTGCGCGGCGCGGCGGCACGACCGCCGCGACGGCACGAGGCGTTTCGCACAGGACACGAGAGGACTCCGCGTGCCGGCCAAGAACGTCACCGTCAACCGAGCCGCCCTCGGGCATCGCATCGCCTACGCGCTGCGTCACCCGCGCAGGGTGCCGCGCCACATGTCCCGGGCCGCCCGGGACGCATGGTTGCGCTGCCGCCGCCCGGACCACATCGCGTACTACCGCGCGGTGATGCGCTCCGACACCCGCGCCGACCCCGACGCGGCGGTCGGCAGCAGCAGCCGCGAGCGGTGGCTGGCGCTGGGCGCGATGCAGTTCGACTACCTGGTCGGCCACGGGCTGCGCCCCGAGCACCGGCTGCTGGAGATCGGGTGCGGCAATCTGCGCGCGGGCTGGCGGTTCATCCGGCATCTGGAGGCGGGGCACTACTACGGGATCGACATCTCCCCCGACATTCTCTTCGCCGCCCAGGACACCGTCGTGGAGATGGAGTTGCAGAAACGGCTGCCCACGCTGACGCCGGTCCGCGACCTCACCCTGCGCTTTCTGCCCGACGCCCACTTCGACGTGATCCACGCGCACAGCGTCTTCTCGCACTCCCCGCTCCCGGTCATCGAGGAGTGCCTGGCCGAGGTCGGCCGGATACTCGCACCCGGCGGCTGGTTCGATTTCACCTTCGACCGCACGGAGGGCGAGGAGCACCAGGTGCTGCGGGAGGACTTCTACTACCGCACCGGGACACTCCTCGCGCTCGCCGACAAGTACGGCCTGGCCGCGCGCTTCATGGACGACTGGGAGGAACTGCCGCACGGCCAGTCCAAGATCCGCGTCACTCACGGTCCCGCCCACGAGAGCAGCAGCGAACGGCCCTGATGATCAGGTGCCGGGCTTGCGGCCGTACACGAACACGTCGTCGCCGGTCTTCAACAGCGACCAGTACTTCTTGGCGTCGGTCTTGGTCATGTTGGTGCAGCCGTGCGAGCCCGGCGGGTTCCACATGCTGACGCCGACCGAATGGAAGGCCTGGCCGCCGTCGAAGAACTGGCTGTAGGGCATGGGCACGTTGTAGAGGCTCGACACGTGGTCGATGTCGCGCCAGTAGATCTTCTTGAGGCCGGTGCGGGTCTCGTAGCCGTTACGGCCGGTGCGGACCGGCACCGGCCCGTAGACGAGCCTGCTGCCGTCCTGGATCCAGCTGAGCTGGAGCGTCAGGTTGACGCAGGCGATGCGGCCCTTGTTGACCGGGCACGTGCCGGCCCTGTTGGGGTTGGTCCCCACGGCCTTCTGCTTGTTCATGAGGTCCATCACGCCCCAGGTGACGGAACCCGCGTAGCCGATGTTCGGGGTGATGCCGTGCTTGGTCTGGAAGGCCTGGGTCGCCCTGCAGTCGGCGGTGGACTGCCTGCCGTCGACCGGTCGGCCGAGGAACTTCTCCACCTGCTTCTGGTACGGACCGGCCTGCGTCGTACAGCTCGCGGCCTGCGCGGGCGCGGCGCCCAGTGCGAGAGTGAGCGGTGCGATCAGTCCGGTGATCCCGAGTGCGACGGCACCCCGTCTGCGTATGTCCCCCATGGCCGGGCCTCTTCCTCTACGTGTCCGCGCTTCTTGCGGATTCCGCCAGCTAGACCGGCGTCGGGGGCCACGGGTTGTAGGGCTGCGGAGGCTGCGACGAAACGGTGACATTCGCGGAACCCCGGCGCCCGGCAGGACTCGGCGCGACCTCGCCGGTTGCCCGGCGGCCGGACCGAGTCCTGCCGAGTACTGCCGAGTCCCGACCGGAGGCCGGTGCGGACTCAGCCGCCGCTCTTGCGTCGGAACGAGCGCTGGCTCGAAGCGGGGCCATGCGTGCCGCGGATCTTCGACGAACCGGTGTTCGCGGCCTGGGCGGCGTCCGCCTGCATGCCGCGCTTGCGCGCCAGTGCCTCCCGGAACTTGCGCTTCAGGTCGTACTCACCGTTTTCGTCGGGCGCCAGAGCAGGCTTCTCGGCGTCGGCGGACTCCGAACCTTCTTGCGATGCAGACTCTTCGGCCATGGTGACCTCCTGGGTTCGGGCAGTGGGAACCACAGCTTGTCATGCCGCGCCCCGCGCCGGACGCCACCGTCCGGCCCCGCCGGTGACCACCGGCAGCCCAGGCCCCTGGCGCCCCGAGCCCCCAGCCGCTAGCGCAACAACCCCACCGCTCGCGTCAGCACCTCCGGCGTCGCCGTGAACGGCAGCCGCAGGTAGTGCGCCAGGGTCGTCCGGTCCGCGGCGAAGGTCGGCCCGGGCGACACCGCCAGTCCTCGCCGCGGGGGGGGCG
>NZ_JBMNDS010000056.1:11993-63849 GCF_052543295.1 Streptomyces sp. SAS_270 | reverse complement strand
GAACGCCTCGGCCGACTTCCCCGCCCACTTCAGGACCGCGTCCTCACCCGCCATCGACTTCACCGACCGCAGCGCATCCGACACGTCATCCGCGAAGTCATGCAACGTCTTCGCCAGATGACGCACCCGGTCCGGATCACCCGGCGTCGGATCCTTGTCCAGGTCCAGAACGTGCCAGTCCCCCGGCCGATTCCCCGCCACGCCGCAACCCCCGTCACGCCCTCATCACCAGTGCCCGTACGCACCAGCGAATTTACAGGGCGGAGGACGCGGCCGGCCGGGCGGTCAGTTCCCGGAGGCGTACGTCACGAAGTCGGCCCATGCGGTGGGGGCGAAGGTGAGGCGGGGGCCGTGGGTGTTCTTGGAGTCGCGGATGTGGATGGTGGCGGGGGTGGTGGCTATCTCGACGCAGTCGCCGGGCTCGCTGCTGTCGCTGTAGCTGCTCTTGAACCACTCCAACGCCACTTCGACGCACTCACTGCTGTTGCTGCTGTCGCTGTAGCTGCTCTTGAACCAGCGGAGTTCCGGGGCGGTCATAGTTCTCCCAGCACTTGCTCGATGAGGGCCGCTGACTCCCGAGGGGTGAGAGCCTGAGCCCGGATCATGCCATGCCGCAGCTCCAGGATTCGGAGTTGCCTCAGGTCAGTGACGGGGCGGCCATTGAAGGCGCCCTCGGAGCGCCCCACAGCCGTACCGTCCTGGAACTTCAGCACCTGAGTCTCACCCTGCATCCCTGCATGCTCCTCGCGGTCTGTCGGCATCACCTGAATCGCGACATTCCGCAACCTTCCTACCTCCAGCAGATGTTGGAGCTGGCGACGCATCACCATTCTCCCTCCGAGCGGGCGCCGCAGAGTCACCTCTTCCTGAACGAAAATGAGCGCAGGAGCAGGCTCCCGTTCAAAGATCGACTGTCGAGCCATCCGCGCAGCCACCGCGCGCTCCACCTCGTCCTGCGAATACGCGGGCTGTCGCATCTCAAAGAGGGCGCGCGCATAGTCGGTGGTTTGCAGCAAGCCGTGGAGGTTGTGGTCCCCGTAGGCCACAAGCTCGACCGCCCGGTCCTCCAACTCCTTCAGCTCCCGCACCTTCTTGGGATACCGCGCCCTCTCCACGTCCTCTCTGAACGCCCGCAGATGCCCGCCCGAGTCCAGGACCTGGTCCGCCCGGTCCAGGAACTCCGGCCTGGGAATCCGCGCCCCGCGCTCGATCTTGCGGATCATGTCCTCGCCGTACCCCATGGCCTCGCTGAAGTCGGCCACGCGCATCCCGGCTGCCTCCCGGCAGAACCTGACCAGGCGGCCGACAGCCTCCACCAGTGGCGCACCCTCGTCCCCCGGTTCGACATCCCAGCCCGCCTCGTCCACGCCCTCACCACTCATGCCCACCTCCAACGCGCACCCGTACCCCCGCGACACCCGAGACAGCCGAGACAAGGCGGGACAACACCGAGACAGTCCCGGTACGCACCGACGTCATCGCAGGTCAACACAAGCACGGTCCGCCACGCTGAGTGACATGAATCAAGAGGCCGTCGGACTCCCGTCCCAACTGGGCGACACCATCCGCAACTTCAGCGTGCTGCTGTCCCCCACGCCACGCGGCGCCCGCCTCGCCCGGCTGCTCGCGACGGAGCAACTCCGTACCTGGGAACTCCCGTTGGAGAAGGCGTCGCAGATCGTGGCCGAGCTGGCGGCCAACGCGGCGACCCATGGCCGTATCCCGGGTCGTGACTTCCGGCTCACGCTGTACGTCGTCGGCGGCACCCTCCGCATCGAGGTGACGGACACGCGGAGTGACCTGCTGCCCCGGGTCCAACCGGCGTCGGCCGAGGGCGAATCGGGTCGGGGCCTGGTCCTCGTGGACGCGTTGGCCGACCGCTGGGGCGTCTCGTCGGGACCGGCGCCGCGCAAGACGGTCTGGGCGGAGCTGGCCGTCGCCGTCGTATCCACCGGATCGCGGCCCGTCCCGTCCCGGTGCGCCGTGACGCGGCCGGGCACGACATCAAAGCTCTAAATCCCCCGGAGGAATCCCCCACCCAACCCCACCAACCTCCCCGCCGCCGCCCGTCACCCGCACGGGTGACGTTCGCCAACTCGGCTGGCTTTCCGGTCAGTTCGTGGGCATATGCTCGCCGCGACAACCACATACACCGGTCTGCACACCACACCCACACCGCAGACATGCGACGGCCCCCGGCCGGGACTGGCATCCCGATCGAGGGCCTGACCACCGAGGAAGTAGGAGCTTCCCGATGGATAAGCAGAACCCTAGCGCGCCCCCGTGCGCCCAGCCCCTGAATCCGCGGGGCATCACCCACGTGAACGTCCGCTTCACCACCCGCTACACGGTCGTGGGCAACGACCTCGCCCAGCACCGCGAGCTGTCCCTCACCGCGATCGGCCTCGCCCTCCACATCCAGTCGCTGCCCGCCCGGGCCCACGTCGGCATCAAGACGCTCGCCGCCCGCTTCCCCGAGGGCGAGACCCGTATCGCGGCGGCCCTGCGGGAACTGGAGGCGCACGGTTACCTGTCCCGCACCAGGGAGCGCCTGCCGAGCGGCCGGGTGGTCACGCACACGGTGTCGTACAACCAGCCGAGAGGCCGCGAGGTCCAGGAGCCCGTGCCCATGTGCGAGCCCGCACCGGCAACCGCACCCGCTGCACGACAGCCCCCACCCTCACCCCCACCTGCGGAAACACCCCCCGATCGCGACCCACGACCCCCGCTCCCCGAACCCCCCACCCCCAACCTCCCCCGCCACCGCACAGCCACCGCCCTCCTCGCGACCCTGCACCGCGACGACCCCCGCCTGCTCCTCGCGGACCGCGACGTACGCCGTCTGGCCCCGGCCGTCGAAGCTTGGCTGGAGCGCGGCGCCACCGCCGAAGCCGTACGCCGCACCCTGGCGTCGGACCTCCCCCACGAACCCCTGCGCCGCCCGGCAGGCCTCCTCGCCCACCGCCTCACCGAACTCCTCCCCGCCCCGACACCACCACCCCCGCCCCGCCCGCACCCCTTCCAGACCTGCGAGGACTGCGACCGCGCGTTCCGTGCGCCCGACCCCGGCCGCTGCCGCGACTGCCGATCCGATCTCATGGAGGCCGCCTAGCATGAACGTGACGATCCTTGCCCCCGGGCACAGACGACGGACCACGAGGAGCGAGTGCCATGACCATCGCCCCGGAGAACGCGCAGCAGGGTGCCTCCCACCGATACCGGGCCATGCGGGACTTCGTTCAGTCCATGGACGACTCCCTCCCCGGCAAGTTCGAGGTCACCAAGGAAGGAATCGTCCACGACATGGTGGCGCCCGTCGGTCCGCACGAGCTGACCACCCTGCACCTCCGCAAACGCCTCGAAAAGGTGATGCCGGACGAGGTTGTGGCCCACACGGGCGAACCCGATGTCGAGGACGAGTCCGAGGGCATCATGCGGCGGCCCGACGTGATGGTGATCGCCATGACGGACATGGAGGTCCCGGGTTCTTTTGATCCCCGTACGCTCATCGCCGCCATCGAAGTCGTCTCCCGCTCCAACCCGGACAACGACTGGGTCAACAAGACACGCGACTATCCGCTGATCGGCATCCCCGTCTACGCGATCTTCGACCCCCGTACCGGCACCGGCGCGGTCCTCACCGACATCCACTCCACCCCGAACGGCCCTCGTTACGCGACCCGCAAGGACTTCGTGTACGGCGAGGACGTCACGATCGCCGAGTGGACCATCTCGACCGAGAACCTGCCCCGCTACGCGGAGCAGGCCTCCGGGGCCGTCGGCTGACGGCCCGCCGTCAGCGCCCTTCCCGCAGCCCCTCCGCCACCGCCGTGTACGCCGGCTTCTGCGCGTACTCCTCGTCCAGCAGCGTCGCCGCCCCCTCACCCGTGAAGACGCCCGGCACCCACGAGTGCTTGTCCGTGAAGCCCCACACCGTGAACGACTTGCAGCTGCGCGAGCCGAGGCAGGCGTCGAGGAGGCCGCGGAAGTAAGTCGCCTGCTTCGCGAGCTTCTCGGAGTCGACCGGCAGGGCCATGCGGACGTCGACCTCCGTGAAGGCCGTCTGCATGCCCAGCTTGGCGAAGCGGGCGACATTGTCGGAGACGTCGCCCGGGAAGCCGTACTGAATGCTCAAGTGGCCCTGGATTCCGAACCCCTGGACGGGAACGCCCTGCTTGCGGAGATCGCGGGCCAGCTCGTAGTACGCCGTGGACTTCGCGTTGACGCCCTCCACGTTGTAGTCGTTGAGGAAGAGCTTCGCCTTCGGGTCGGCGGCGTGGGCCCAGCGGAACGTGTCGGCTATGTAGGAGGGGCCCAGCTTCTGCAGCCAGAGCGAGTCCCGCAGCGAACCGTCGTCGTTGAAGACCTCGTTGACCACGTCCCACTGGTAGATCCTGCCCTTGAAGTGGCTGACCTCCGCCGTGACGTGCTTGTGCAGGATGCCGCGCAGTTCCTTCGCGTCGATGGAGCCGTCCGCCACACCCGCCGTCAGCCAGGCGGGGAGCTGGTTGTGCCAGAGCAGCGTGTGGCCGCGTACGGCCTGGCCGTGGGCCCGGGCGAAGGCCACGAGCTCGTCCGCCTTCGACCAGTCGTACGTCCCCCGCTCCGGCTCCACCGACTCCCACTTCATGACGTTCTCCGCCGTCACCGAGTTGAACTCGCTCGCCGTCGTACGCCGGTAATCCGTCTCGTCCACGAGCGCCGTCATGTCCACCGCGGCGCCGATGCGGACATCCGCCCGGTCGGCGAGCGCCCGCAGCGAGGCGTCGTGGACGGGGCGCGCGGAGGCCGACTGGGCGCCGGCCACCAGCATCGCCGCGCTCAGCAACACGGTCGCGGGCATGCGGAAGTGCTTCATGTGCGGTCCTTTTCTCTCTATGGGTACGGAAGGGAGTGCGAGGGGGTCAGTGGCCGGCTCGGCCGCTCTCCGGCGGCCCCAGATATGTCGGCGTCAGCCCACCCGTGTCGATCACCAGGCGCTGCAGCACGACGGTCGGGTCGACCATCCAGAACTTCAGTCGGTGCACGCCCGCGCGGTCGATCTCGTGCCGCGTCGACGTCACGTTGACGTTGTCCGACGTGTTGCGTGCCCACTTCGTGTTCATCAGGCCGTCGTCGGCGCCCGTGGCCGCGTGGATGTCGACGGTCTGCGGGGCGGCGTCGTCGAAGGAGACCGCGTAGCGCAGGCCGCCCGTCGGGAGCGCCGGGTTACGGGGGGACAGGTACGCCCAGACGGTGGCCGCGCCCGGCGTCAGCACGCTGACCTCGTACTCCAGGCGAGGGGAGGCCGCGGCGCCAGGTGTCCGGCGGGGCGCGGTGACCGGCCACGGGGTCACCCCCGCCCCCGTACGGCCGATGCGGTCCAGACGCCGCCACTCGCCCACCGAACTCGCGTAGTGCTCCGCGTCCACGGCGACGTGTCCACCCGCTTCGACGAAGCCGCGCAGGCCCCGGGCCGACGGGTTGTCGACGACCGCGGTGACCGTGACGGACCTGCCCGCGCCCGTCACCGTGACCTCCGCCTCGGTACGACCGCTCGGCGCCCGCGACCAGTCCACGGTCACTGTCGCGCGCGCCTCCCGGTCGACCCGGCCTCTGGCGCGGTCCACGGCGAGCCACGGCACGGAGGTCGTGATCCGGTAGTCGAAGGGGGTCCCGCCCCGGTTGAAGACCTCGATGTACGGCGCGGGGCCCGTCCGGTAAGGGCTGAGCACCGGCAGCGCGGCGGCGCCCTGCGCATGCGGCCACCACCCCTGCGAGCCGTCGACCGCCACCCCCAGCTCGGCCCCCGACGGCACGTCGATCCGCTTGACCGCGGGGAAGAGGACGTCCGGCAGAGCGACGTTGTTGCGCTCCGGCTGCTGCCACGGCGCGTTCGGGCCGTAGCGCTCCACGTCCCCGTAGTCGATGTGCGGCTGCGTCTGGAAACCGCGCCATTTGCCGCCCGCCACCTGGGAGTTGAAGCGGTCGGCGAACGCGAGGTCCCGCTCCAGACCGGCTTCCGCGGCAGCCGCCAGGTCGTTCGTCGCCGCCCGGCCCTGCGCCGCGTACCGCAGGTTGGTGAACTCGGCCTCCCGCAGCACGTACACGTTGGCGGTCGCCTGGACCTCGTAGCCGACCAGCTCGTACCAGGCGTCCTGGGCCGCGGCCGGCAGCCGCTTCCCGATCCGCTCCGCGGCCTTCGCCAGCCGCCGCCAGTCGTCCGTGACCCGCTCCAGCTCCCGCCCGTAGAAGGGCGTCGCCTGGTCGTCGTACACGACCTCCGAACCGGCGAGCGTGATACGGCGGTTGAGCAGCTCGGGCTTGCGGCGCGACTGGAGCTGCCCGTACGTCGCCAGTACGTCGGCGATCGCCTTCGCCTGTGCCGCGCCGAAGTTCTGCCGGGCGTACTGCTGCTCCCATGAAGGGATGTCCTTGAGGTCCCAGCGCCCGGGATTCCAGGCGTAGTCCATGAAGAACTGCGTCGGCAGTTCGTTCCCCTTGAGGTCGCCGACGTTCACCACCCACAGCCCGTGGTTGCCGTACGCGTGGGCCTGGTGGAGCTGGTCCCAGAGGTTCGGCAGGGAGGTGGTGTCGACCCACTTGTAGTTGCGGCCGACGCCCACGTAGTCGAAGTGGTAGTACAGCCCGTGACCGCCCGCGCGCGGCGGCTCGGCGGGGTCCGGGTGCTTGCGGATGTTGCCCCAGTTGTCGTCCGTCAGTACGACGGTCACGTCGTCCGGCGCGCGCAGCCCCCGGTCCCAGTACCGCTGGACCTCCTTGTAGAGCGTCCACACCTGCGGGATCTCGGCCGGATCGCGCCCGGTGACCTCCTTGAGGATCCCCCGCTGCGTGTCGATGATCTCCCGCATCAGCTCGACGCCGTCGCCGTCCGGCAGGCTGGTGTCGCCGTTCCCGCGCATCCCGAGCGTGACGACGCCCTCGAAGTCCTGGTCGACCATGCGCCGGATGCCGTCGCGCCAGTACGCCTTGATCGCGTCGGCGTTGCGGCGGAACGACCACTCCCCCGTTCCGCCGTACGGGTCATGGCCGGGGGTCACGATCGCCCCGCTGCTGTCCCGCACGGCCGGAACCGCGTGCCGGTTCCACTCCTCGATGCCCCGCATCATGGGCGCCTCATGGGACGTGCCCATGACAATCCCGTACTCCTTGGCGCGCGCGTGGTTCTCCGGGTCGTCCTCCGCGAAGGCCCGGCCCCACACGGCCGGCCACAGGTAGTTCGCCTTGAGCCGCAGCAGGACCTCGAAGACACGTCCGTAGAAGTCGGCGTTGAAGCCGCCGGCGAAGCCCGGGGCCTTTCCGGGCCCGAAGAACGCGGGCGCCCAGGTCCCCAGCGCCGGGTTCTCGTCGTTGACGAAGACGCCCCGGTACTTCACGGCCGGCGTGCCCTGGCTGAAGCGCCCGGCCCGCACGTACACCGCGTCCCTCCGCACCGGCGCCACGTCGTCCCACCAGTACCAGGGCGAGACCCCGATGCCGTACGAGACGTCGTACGCCCCGAAGATCGTCCCGCGCGGATCGCTGCCCGCGACGACGAACGCGCGCTCCACGCCCGGCATCGGGCGCTCCACGACGGTCTGCAGCGAGGTCTCCCACCGGCCGCGCACACCGCTGACGTCCAGCTTCTTCGCGGCGATCAGGCCGTCGATCAGCGGGCTGCGGCCGATGGTGCCGACGAGGACGACCTCGCGTGCCACGGTGTCCCCGGGGCGTACGCCCGTGACGCGCTCGATGTCGTCGCGGAGGTCGCCCGCCACCCGTACGACTCCCGGGTGATCCTCGGGGCTGACCACGACCGGCGCTCCCACGAGCGAGAAGGCGCCGCCGGTGAACGAGATGTACGCGCCCGGATCCGTGGAGCGAGCGGCGGCCGACGCGGTCCCGGACAGCATCGGCAGCGCGGCAAGCCCCACCCCCGCACCCGCCCCGAGAACGGCCCTACGGCTGACGTACCCAGACATGACGCACCCCTCCACATGAATTTGCTCAGCGGCATGACAAATAGTGGAGGGAGGGTTCCCTGGGGGGAATGGGTCGGCAGCGTCGAATAGTTTCGGAGGCACCCGGCAGCCCGCCCGGGGGCCGGGAAAACAGCGAAAGGGCCCGTACGACCGAAGTCGTACGGGCCCTTCCAGGTGCTCTTGAAGGAGCTACCAGGTCATGCGAGCGTCAAATTACTTGACGATGCTGACGACCTGGCCGGCGCCCACGGTCCGGCCACCCTCACGGATGGCGAACTTCAGGCCCTCTTCCATCGCGACAGGCTGGATGAGGTTGACGGTCATGGAGGTGTTGTCACCCGGCATGACCATCTCGGTGCCCTCGGGGAGGGTCACAACGCCCGTCACGTCCGTCGTACGGAAGTAGAACTGCGGACGGTAGTTGTTGAAGAACGGCGTGTGGCGGCCACCCTCGTCCTTGGACAGGATGTAGGCCTGGGCCTCGAACTCGGTGTGCGGCGTGACCGAACCGGGCTTGATGATGACCTGGCCGCGCTCGACGTCCTCGCGCTTGATGCCACGGAGGAGCAGACCGACGTTCTCACCGGCCTGGCCCTCGTCGAGCAGCTTGCGGAACATCTCGATGCCGGTGACCGTGGTGGTGGTCTTCTCCTGCTTGATGCCCACGATGTCAACGGTCTCGTTGACCTTGAGGACACCACGCTCGATGCGGCCGGTGACGACCGTGCCACGACCGGTGATCGTGAAGACGTCCTCGATCGGCATCAGGAACGGCTTGTCGACGTCACGCTCGGGCTGCGGGATCGCCTCGTCGACGGCGGCCATCAGGTTCAGGACCGACTGGCCCCACTCCTTGTCGCCCTCGAGCGCCTTGAGCGCCGAGACCTTGACGACCGGCAGGTCGTCGCCCGGGAACTCGTACTCGGAGAGGAGCTCACGAACCTCGAGCTCGACGAGCTCCAGGATCTCCTCGTCGTCCACCATGTCGGCCTTGTTCAGGGCGACAACGATGTAGGGAACGCCGACCTGGCGGGCCAGGAGCACGTGCTCCTTGGTCTGCGGCATCGGGCCGTCGGTGGCGGCAACCACGAGGATCGCGCCGTCCATCTGCGCGGCACCCGTGATCATGTTCTTGATGTAGTCCGCGTGACCGGGGCAGTCGACGTGGGCGTAGTGACGCGTCTCCGTCTGGTACTCGACGTGCGCGATCGAGATCGTGATACCGCGCTGGCGCTCCTCAGGAGCCTTGTCGATCTGGTCGAAGGCCGAGGCCTCGTTCAGGTCCGGGTACGCGTCGTGCAGCACCTTGGTAATGGCGGCCGTGAGGGTCGTCTTACCGTGGTCGATGTGACCGATGGTGCCGATGTTGACGTGCGGCTTAGTCCGCTCGAACTTCGCCTTCGCCACTGGGGTCCTCCTGAGAGTGGTTCTGGTACGCCTTGATCATCGGCGCCAGGTGATCTTTGTCGGAAAGCCGGGGCCCGGGGCACCCCGCCACAGTGATGGCGGAATGCCCCAGCAAGCTCCGGAGTCAAGCCTAAAGCGTGTTGCCGAGTCTCTTGACTCGAGCTATTCGCCCTTGGCCTTCGCGATGATCTCCTCGGCGACGTTCCGGGGAACCTCGGCGTAGGAGTCGAACTGCATCGAGTAGCTTGCGCGACCCGAGGTCTTGCTGCGGAGGTCGCCGACGTAGCCGAACATCTCCGAGAGGGGCACGAGGCCCTTCACGAGGCGAGCGCCGTGACGCTCCTCCATGGCCTGGATCTGGCCACGGCGGGAGTTGATGTCACCAATGACATCACCCATGGACTCCTCAGGCGTGGTGACCTCAACGGCCATCATCGGCTCGAGCAGAACGGGCGACGCCTTGCGCGCGGCCTCCTTGAAGGCCTGCGATCCGGCGATCTTGAAGGCGAGCTCCGAGGAGTCGACCTCGTGGTAGCCACCGTCGAGAAGAATGACGCGGACGCCAGTCATCTCGTAGCCCGCGAGGATGCCGAACTGCATGGCTTCCTGCGCACCCGCGTCGACCGAGGGGATGTACTCCCTCGGGATGCGGCCACCGGTGACCTTGTTCACGAACTCGTACGCCGGACCGTCGGCCTCGAGGATCGGCTCGATCGCGATCTGCACCTTGGCGAACTGACCGGTACCACCGGTCTGCTTCTTGTGGGTGTAGTCGTGACGCTCGACGGCCTTTCGGATCGTCTCACGGTAAGCGACCTGCGGCTTGCCGACGTTGGCCTCGACCTTGAACTCGCGCTTCATACGGTCGACCAGCACCTCGAGGTGCAGCTCGCCCATACCACCGAGAATGGTCTGGCCGGTCTCCTCGTCCGAGTGAACGTGGAAGGAGGGGTCCTCCTCCGCGAGACTCTGGATGGCGACACCCAGCTTCTCCTGGTCACCCTTGGACTTGGGCTCGATGGCGACCTGAATGACCGGCGCCGGGAAGTCCATGGACTCCAGGATGACCGGGTTCTTGTCGTCGGACAGCGTCTCACCTGTGGTGGTCTGCTTCAGGCCCATCACGGCGACGATGTCGCCGGCGCCCACCGACTCGATCTCCTCACGCTTGTTCGCGTGCATGCGGTAGATCTTGCCGATGCGCTCCTTCTTGCCCTTGACGGAGTTCAGCACCGCAGTGCCGGCCTCCAGGCGGCCCGAGTAAACCCGGACGAAGGTGAGCTTGCCGAGGTGCGGGTCGCGCATGATCTTGAACGCGAGCGCGGACAGCGGCTCGTCCACGGACGGCTTGCGCTTGACGACGACCTCGGGGTCCTTGACGTCGTGGCCCTCGATGGCCTCGACGTCCAGGGGGGTCGGCAGGTAGCGCACGACCGCGTCGAGCAGGGGCTGGACGCCCTTGTTCTTGAACGCGGTGCCACAGAACACCGGGGTCACCGTGACGCCGTCGGACTTGCCGGACGCGATGGTGACGCGACGGATCGCGGCGTAAAGCTGCTCCTCGGTGGGCTCCTGGCCCTCCAGGAACAGCTCCATGATCTCGTCGTCGTGCTCCGCGACGGTCTCGACCAGCATGCCGCGGTACTCCTCGGCAGCCTCGGCGTGCGTGGACGGGATGTCGACTACGTCGTACATCTCGCCCTTCTCCGCCTCGGCGGACCACACGAGCGCCTTCATGCGGACCAGGTCCACAACGCCCTTGAAGTCCATCTCGGCACCGATCGGAAGCTGCATGATGATCGGAACGGCGCCAAGCCGGTCCTTGATCATGTCCACGCAGCGGTGGAACTCGGCGCCGGTGCGGTCAAGCTTGTTCACGAAGCAGATGCGCGGCACGCCGTAACGGTTGGCCTGACGCCACACCGTCTCGGACTGCGGCTCGACACCCGCGACACCGTCGAACACCGTGACGGCACCGTCGAGGACGCGGAGCGAACGCTCCACCTCGACCGTGAAGTCGACGTGCCCGGGGGTGTCGATGATGTTGATCGTGTAGTCGTCGTCCTCAAGCGGCCAGTGACAGGTGGTGGCAGCAGAGGTGATCGTGATGCCACGCTCCTGCTCCTGCTCCATCCAGTCCATCGTGGCGGCGCCGTCGTGGACTTCACCGATCTTGTAGCTGACGCCGGTGTAGAAGAGGATCCGCTCGGTGGTGGTCGTCTTGCCCGCGTCGATGTGAGCCATGATCCCGATGTTGCGGACCTTGGCCAGGTCAAGTGAAGTGGTAGCCATAAGGCTTCGGTCTTCTCTCGGTCTCGATGTGGGTTACGACTACCAGCGGTAGTGCGCGAAGGCCTTGTTGGACTCGGCCATCTTGTGGGTGTCCTCGCGCTTCTTCACAGCGGCACCAAGGCCGTTGGAGGCGTCGAGAAGTTCGTTGAGCAGACGCTCGGTCATGGTCTTCTCGCGACGGGCGCGGGAGTAACCGACGAGCCAACGCAGCGCGAGCGTGCTGGCGCGACCGGGCTTGACCTCGATCGGCACCTGGTACGTCGCACCGCCGACGCGGCGG
The DNA here is from genome assembly GCF_052543295.1 of Streptomyces sp. SAS_270. NCBI lineage: Bacteria > Bacillati > Actinomycetota > Actinomycetes > Kitasatosporales > Streptomycetaceae > Streptomyces > Streptomyces sp. SAS_270. The sequence goes on along the minus strand of NZ_JBMNDS010000056.1, from coordinate 51,909 downwards.
GACTTGACCTCGAGGGTCGGCTTGATGTTCTCCAGAGCGCGCTTCAGCGTGATGACCGGGTCGTTGCCGGTCTTCTCGCGCAGGCCCTCCATGGCGCCGTACACGATGCGCTCGGCGGTGGAGCGCTTGCCGTTGAGCAGCACCTTGTTGATGAGGGAGGTCACCAGAGGGGAACCGTAGACCGGGTCGATGATGACCGGGCGCTTCGGGGCGGGGCCCTTACGAGGCATTTCTACTTCTCCTTCTTGGCGCCGTAGCGGCTGCGGGCCTGCTTGCGGTTCTTGACACCCTGGGTGTCGAGCGAACCGCGGATGATCTTGTAGCGAACACCGGGCAGGTCCTTCACACGGCCGCCGCGCACGAGCACGATCGAGTGCTCCTGCAGGTTGTGTCCCTCACCCGGAATGTAAGCGGTGACCTCGATCCCACTGGTCAGACGCACACGCGCGACCTTACGCAGGGCCGAGTTCGGCTTCTTCGGGGTGGTCGTGAACACACGCGTGCAGACGCCGCGACGCTGGGGCGAACCCTCGAGTGCGGGCGTCTTGTTCTTCTCGACCTTGTCCTGCCGGCCCTTCCGGACCAGCTGCTGGATCGTAGGCACTACTTCTCCGGTTTCTGTGTGCCGAATGGTGAAGCTAACCTGGAACGTCGCCGACCCACGCGGTCGGGTGTGTCGAAGCCGCGGACTCCCGCCGCAAGGCGAGAGGGGCGCAGATTACGGTGGCCGCTTACGACTCCCCCTGTGCGGTTGAAGGCACGCACGGGAGCCAGGGCACACCCCAGGCACAAGGTCTGAGCGTACCTATCGCATCCACTCCGGTCAAAACAAATGCGTTCGCGCAGGACACGCCGGGTGCGCCACACGATCGCCACACCGCCGCAACGCCCTCCCGAACGGTCCGGCCCACGGCGCTGAGCTGCCCCTGAACGGCCTCAGGCGCCCTCGGACGCCTGCCCCGCCCCCGCCGGGACCGGAGGGCGCCCGACCGGCCCTCAGACGCCTGCACATCCGCCCTTGCCCACAACGCCGACGGGCGGCCACCCCCGAAGGGATGGCCGCCCGCCCACAGACGTACGCCTTACTGGTTGTACGGACCGTAGTCGTAGTCCTCCAGCGGAACGGCCTGGCCGGAGCCGGTGCCGAACGGCGAGTAGTCGATGTCGTCGTAGCCGACGGCCGAGTACATCGCGGCCTTGGCCTCCTCGGTCGGCTCGACCCGGATGTTGCGGTAGCGGGACAGGCCCGTACCGGCCGGGATGAGCTTACCGATGATGACGTTCTCCTTGAGGCCGATCAGGGAGTCGGACTTGGCGTTGATCGCCGCGTCCGTCAGAACCCTGGTCGTCTCCTGGAAGGACGCCGCCGACAGCCACGACTCGGTGGCGAGCGAAGCCTTGGTGATACCCATCAGCTGCGGGCGGCCGGAGGCCGGGTGGCCGCCTTCCTGCACCACGCGACGGTTCTCGACCTCGAACTTCGAACGCTCGACCAGCTCGCCGGGCAGCAGCTCCGCGTCACCCGACTCGATGATCGTCACACGGCGCAGCATCTGCCGGATGATGATCTCGATGTGCTTGTCGTGGATCGACACACCCTGCGAGTTGTAGACCTTCTGGACCTCGCCGACCAGGTGGACCTGGACGGCACGCTGACCCAGGATGCGCAGCACGTCGTGCGGGTTGGTGGCACCCACGGTGAGCTTCTGGCCCACCTCGACGTGCTCGCCCTCGGACACCAGGACCCGGGCACGCTTCGAGATCGGGAACGCCGTCTCGTCGCTGCCGTCGTCCGGGGTGACCACGAGCTTCTTGGTCTTCTCGGTCTCCTCGATCCGCACGCGGCCGGAGGCCTCGGAGATCGGGGCGACACCCTTCGGCGTACGAGCCTCGAAGAGCTCGACGACACGGGGCAGACCCTGGGTGATGTCGTCACCGGCCACACCACCGGTGTGGAAGGTACGCATCGTCAGCTGGGTACCGGGCTCACCGATGGACTGGGCGGCGATGATGCCGACCGCCTCACCGATGTCGACCAGCTTGCCGGTGGCCAGCGAGCGGCCGTAGCACATGGCACAGGTGCCGACCTGGGACTCGCAGGTCAGGATCGAACGGGTCTTGACCTCCTCGACACCGTGGTGCACCAGCTGGTCGATGAGCACGTCGCCGAGGTCCACGTTGGCCGGCGCGATCACCTTGCCGTCGATGACGACGTCCTCGGCGAGCATGCGGGCGTAGACGCTGGTCTCGACGTCGTCCGCCTTGCGCAGCACGCCGTCGGCGCCGCGCTCGGCGATCCGCAGCTTCAGACCGCGCTCGGTGCCGCAGTCCTCCTCGCGGATGATGACGTCCTGCGAGACGTCCACCAGACGACGGGTCAGGTAACCCGAGTCGGCGGTACGCAGGGCGGTGTCGGCCAGACCCTTACGGGCACCGTGCGTCGAGATGAAGTACTCGAGGACGGACAGGCCCTCACGGAAGGACGCCTTGATGGGACGCGGGATCGTCTCGTTCTTGGCGTTCGACACCAGACCACGCATACCGGCGATCTGACGCATCTGCATCATGTTTCCGCGGGCGCCCGAGTTGACCATCATCGAGACCGGGTTGGTCTTCGGGAAGTTCGCGTTCATCGCCTCGGCAACCTCGTTGGTCGCCTTGGTCCAGATCGCGATGAGCTCCTGCGTGCGCTCTTCCTTGGTGATCAGACCGCGCTCGTACTGCTTCTGGACCTTCTCGTCCTGGTCCTCGTAACCCTTGACGATCGCCTTCTTCGCGTCGGGGACGACGATGTCGGAGATGGCCACGGTCACGCCGGAACGGGTCGCCCAGAAGAAGCCGGCCGCCTTCAGGTTGTCGAGCGTCGCCGCCACGATGACCTTGGGGTAGCGCTCGGCGAGGTCGTTGACGATCTCGGAGAGCTGCTTCTTGCCGACCTCGTAGTCGACGAACGGGTAGTCCTCGGGCAGCAGCTCGTTGAAGAGCGCGCGGCCCAGGGTCGTCCGCAGGCGGAAGGTGTCACCCTGCTGCCACTCCGGCTCGCCCTCCTCCTGCGCCGGCGGGGTCCAGCCGCGCGGCGGGATGGTGCCCACCGGGAAGCGGATGTCCACGCGCGACTGCAGCGAGAGCTCGCCGGCGTCGAACGCCATGATCGCCTCGGCCACGGACGAGAAGGAACGCTCCTCGCCCTTGACGCCCCGCAGGTCACCGTCGGTGGTCAGGAAGAACAGACCGAGGACCATGTCCTGGGTCGGCATCGTGACCGGACGGCCGTCGGCGGGCTTGAGGATGTTGTTCGAGGACAGCATCAGGATGCGGGCCTCGGCCTGCGCCTCCGCGGAGAGCGGCAGGTGCACGGCCATCTGGTCACCGTCGAAGTCCGCGTTGAACGCGGTGCAGACGAGCGGGTGGATCTGGATGGCCTTGCCCTCGACCAGCTGGGGCTCGAAGGCCTGGATGCCGAGGCGGTGCAGCGTGGGCGCACGGTTCAGCAGAACCGGGTGCTCGGCGATGACCTCTTCGAGGACGTCGTACACGACCGTGCGGCCGCGCTCGACCATCCGCTTGGCGCTCTTGATGTTCTGCGCGTGGTTCAGGTCGACCAGGCGCTTCATCACGAACGGCTTGAAGAGCTCCAGCGCCATGGCCTTGGGCAGACCGCACTGGTGCAGCTTCAGCTGCGGGCCGACGACGATGACGGAACGCGCGGAGTAGTCCACACGCTTGCCGAGCAGGTTCTGACGGAAACGACCCTGCTTGCCCTTCAGCATGTCGCTGAGGGACTTCAGCGGACGGTTGCCGGGGCCCGTGACCGGGCGACCACGACGGCCGTTGTCGAAGAGGGCGTCGACCGCCTCCTGGAGCATGCGCTTCTCGTTGTTCACGATGATCTCGGGCGCACCGAGGTCGAGAAGCCGCTTCAGGCGGTTGTTGCGGTTGATCACACGGCGGTACAGGTCGTTCAGGTCGGAGGTCGCGAAGCGGCCACCGTCCAGCTGCACCATCGGGCGAAGGTCCGGCGGGATGACCGGCACGCAGTCGAGCACCATGCCCTTGGGGCTGTTGCTGGTCTGCAGGAACGCGGAGACGACCTTGAGGCGCTTGAGCGCACGGGTCTTCTTCTGGCCCTTGCCGGTACGGATGATCTCGCGGAGACGCTCGGCCTCCTCCTCGAGGTCGAAGGACTCCAGGCGCTTCTGCAGCGCCGCGGCACCCATCGAACCGTCGAAGTACGTGCCGAAGCGGTCGCGCAGCTCGCGGTAGAGCAGCTCGTCACCCTCGAGGTCCTGGACCTTGAGGTTCTTGAAGCGCGTCCACACCTCGTCGAGACGGTCGATCTCGCGCTGCGCACGGTCACGCAGCTGCTTCATCTCACGCTCGGCACCTTCGCGCACCTTGCGGCGTACGTCGGCCTTGGCGCCCTCGGCCTCGAGCTCGGCCAGGTCGGTCTCGAGCTTCTTGGCGCGCGCCTCCAGGTCGGAGTCGCGACGGTTCTCGATCTGCTGACGCTCGACGGAGACGTGCGCCTCCAGCGAGGGCAGGTCACGCGTACGGCGCTCGTCGTCGACGTACGTGATCATGTACGCCGCGAAGTAGATGACCTTCTCGAGGTCCTTCGGGGCGAGGTCGAGCAGGTAACCGAGGCGCGACGGAACGCCCTTGAAGTACCAGATGTGCGTGACGGGGGCGGCCAGTTCGATGTGGCCCATCCGCTCACGACGCACCTTGGCGCGAGTGACCTCGACGCCGCAGCGCTCACAGATGATGCCCTTGAACCGGACACGCTTGTACTTGCCGCAGTAGCACTCCCAGTCCCGGGTCGGACCGAAGATCTTCTCGCAGAAGAGTCCGTCCTTTTCGGGCTTGAGGGTGCGGTAGTTGATGGTCTCAGGCTTCTTGACCTCGCCGTGGCTCCACTGACGGATGTCGTCAGCGGTGGCCAGACCGATCCGGAGCTCATCGAAGAAGTTGACGTCGAGCACTATGCGTCAATCCCTCTCAGGGTTGTAAGTCTTAGGGGTCTGATACGGGGGTCCTGGGGCCGGTCGGGGCTCATTGCTGAGCCCCGGCCGAACTCCCGTCAGACCTCTTCGACGCTGCTCGGCTCGCGCCGGGACAGGTCGATGCCGAGCTCCTCCGCCGCGCGGAAGACGTCCTCGTCGGTGTCACGCATTTCGATGGACATACCGTCGCTGGACAGCACCTCCACGTTGAGGCAGAGAGACTGCATCTCCTTGATGAGCACCTTGAAGGACTCGGGGATGCCGGGCTCGGGGATGTTCTCGCCCTTGACGATGGCCTCGTAGACCTTCACGCGGCCGGTCACGTCGTCGGACTTGATGGTCAGCAGCTCCTGGAGGGCGTACGCGGCGCCATAAGCCTCCAGCGCCCACACCTCCATCTCACCGAATCGCTGGCCACCGAACTGGGCCTTACCACCCAGCGGCTGCTGGGTGATCATCGAGTACGGACCGGTCGAGCGGGCGTGCAGCTTGTCGTCGACCAGGTGGTGGAGCTTGAGGATGTACATGTACCCGACCGAGATCGGGTCCGGGAACGGCTCGCCGGAGCGGCCGTCGAACAGCCTCGCCTTGCCGGACGGGAGCACCATGCGCTCGCCGTCGCGGTTGGGCAGGGTGTGCTCGAAGAGGCCGGCGAGCTCGTCCTCACGCGCACCGTCGAAGACGGGGGTGGCGACGTTGGTGCCCGGGACGACCTGGTCGGCACCGATGGCCTGCAGGCGCTGCGCCCACTCCTCGCCGAGCCCGGAGACGTCCCAGCCGCGGCTGGCGAGCCAGCCGAGGTGGATCTCCAGGACCTGTCCCGGGTTCATTCGGGACGGGACGCCCAGCGGGTTGAGGATGATGTCGACCGGGGTGCCGTCCTCCAGGAACGGCATGTCCTCGATCGGCAGGATCTTCGAGATGACGCCCTTGTTGCCGTGACGGCCGGCGAGCTTGTCACCATCGGTGATCTTGCGCTTCTGCGCCACGTACACGCGCACCAGCTGGTTCACACCGGGGGGAAGCTCGTCGCCCTCCTCGCGGTCGAAGACGCGGACACCGATGACCTTGCCGATCTCGCCGTGCGGGACCTTCAGGGAGGTGTCGCGGACCTCGCGGGCCTTCTCACCGAAGATCGCGCGCAGCAGGCGCTCCTCCGGCGTCAGCTCGGTCTCACCCTTGGGCGTGACCTTGCCGACGAGGATGTCACCGGCGACGACCTCGGCACCGATGCGGATGATGCCGCGCTCGTCGAGGTCGGCGAGGACCTCCTCGGAGACGTTCGGGATGTCCCGGGTGATCTCCTCGGGGCCGAGCTTGGTGTCACGGGCGTCGACCTCGTGCTCCTCGATGTGGATCGAGGAGAGGACGTCGTCCTGTACGAGGCGCTGCGACAGGATGATCGCGTCCTCGTAGTTGTGACCCTCCCACGGCATGAACGCCACGAGCAGGTTCTTGCCGAGCGCCATCTCGCCGTTCTCGGTCGCGGGACCGTCGGCCAGGACCTGGCCCTCGATCACGCGGGCGCCCTCGTCCACGACAACCTTCTGGTTGACGGAGGTGCCCTGGTTCGAGCGGGAGAACTTGTGCAGGCGGTACGTGGTGTACGTGCCGTCGTCGTTGGCGGTGGTGATGTAGTCCGCGGAGACCTCCTGGACCACACCGTCCTTCTCCGACTTCAGGACGTCACCGGCGTCGACCGCGCAGCGGTACTCCATGCCGGTACCGACGAGCGGCGCCTCGGACTTGATCAGCGGCACGGCCTGACGCATCATGTTCGCGCCCATGAGGGCACGGTTGGCGTCGTCGTGCTCCAGGAACGGAATCATGGCGGTCGCGACCGACACCATCTGGCGCGGCGAGACGTCCATGTAGTCGACGTCGTCACCGGGGACGTAGTCGACCTCTCCGCCACGACGGCGGACCAGGACGCGGGACTCCTCGAAGCGGAACTCGTCACTGAGCGGCGCGTTGGCCTGCGCGATGACGAATCGGTCCTCTTCGTCGGCCGTCAGGTAGTCGACCTCGTCGGTGACGACGCCGCCGGTGACCTTGCGGTACGGCGTCTCGACGAAGCCGAACGCGTTGACGCGGCCGTAGGAGGCGAGCGAACCGATCAGACCGATGTTCGGGCCTTCAGGGGTCTCGATCGGGCACATGCGTCCGTAGTGGGACGGGTGCACGTCACGGACCTCGAAGCCGGCCCGCTCACGGGAGAGACCACCCGGGCCGAGCGCCGACAGGCGGCGCTTGTGGGTGAGACCCGACAGCGGGTTGTTCTGGTCCATGAACTGCGACAGCTGGCTGGTGCCGAAGAACTCCTTGATGGAGGCGACGACCGGCCGGATGTTGATCAGGGTCTGCGGCGTGATCGCCTCGACGTCCTGGGTCGTCATACGCTCACGCACGACGCGCTCCATACGAGCCAGACCCGTGCGGACCTGGTTCTGGATGAGCTCGCCGACGTTGCGCAGACGACGGTTGCCGAAGTGGTCGATGTCGTCGGTCTCGACGACGATCGACGTGCCGTTGTCGCCAACGGTCTCGGTCTCACCGGCGTGCAGCTTCACCAGGTACTTGATCGTCGCGATGATGTCCTCGACGGTCAGGATCCCGGCGTCCAGGGGGGCTTCCCCGGCCAGCTTCTTGTTCACCTTGTAGCGGCCGACCTTCGCGAGGTCGTAGCGCTTGGGGTTGAAGTAGAGGTTCTCAAGAAGCGTCTGCGCGGCCTCACGGGTCGGCGGCTCGCCCGGACGCAGCTTGCGGTAGATGTCGAGCAGCGCGTCGTCCTGGCCCTGGGTGTGGTCCTTCTCCAGGGTGGCGCGCATGGACTCGTACTCGCCGAACTCCTCCAGGATCTGCTCGGTCGTCCAACCGAGAGCCTTCAGGAGAACGGTGACGGACTGCTTGCGCTTGCGGTCGATGCGGACACCGACCATGTCGCGCTTGTCGATCTCCATCTCCAGCCAGGCACCACGCGAGGGGATGACCTTGGAGGAGAAGATGTCCTTGTCGGACGTCTTGTCGATGGAGGAGTCGAAGTAGACACCCGGCGAGCGGACCAGCTGCGACACGACGACACGCTCGGTGCCGTTGATGACGAAGGTGCCCTTGTTGGTCATGAGCGGGAAGTCGCCCATGAAGACCGTCTGGGACTTGATCTCGCCGGTCTCGTTGTTGGTGAACTCAGCGGTGACGAAGAGCGGGGCCGCGTACGTGAAGTCGCGGTCCTTGCACTCGTCGATGGAGTTCTTGGGGGGCTCGAAGCGGTGATCCCGGAACGTGAGGGACATCGACCCGGAGAAGTCCTCGATCGGAGAGATCTCCTCGAAGATCTCCTCCAGACCGGACTTGGTGGGGACGTCCTGTCCACTGTCCAGAGCCGCCTCGACACGAGCCTTCCACGCTTCGTTTCCGAGCAGCCAGTCGAAGCTCTCGGTTTGCAGCGCAAGAAGGTTCGGAACCTCGAGGGGCTCCTTGATCTTTGCAAAGGAGATGCGCAGCGGGGCGGTGCTGGCGCCGTTGTTCGTATTCGCGGTCGAGGCAGTGCGCGAGGCGGCCAAGAGGGGGTCCTTCCGAGGGCTCGGACTCACTACGCGCGTACCGGTCCCAGCCGGAACACAGACACAGGCCTTTCCTGAATCAGCCGAGAACGGCCAGGTCAGGGATGGTCCAATCGTCAGTGCTCAAGCGAGGGCTTGCCCCTGGTGACGGGCAGGAGGCAGCTAACAGGCAGCGCAAAGGGTCAGTGTAGCCACTAGGCCCACTGATGTCCAGTCCCCATTTTTTGAGACCCTCGTCGTACTCAACACCTGCGGCAAGCCACGCCCTCAATGCACATCGATACTGCCCTCTTCGTCGCCGATCCATGCCTCGGATCCGGATCGTTGTGACGACGCGTCCTGAGAATTGCGCGCTGCGTGCGGTTCGTCAAGGCCCCCCTACCCAAACCGAGTGCCGCGAACGTCACGTGCAGCTTGTCTTGCAGCCCGTCACCAGGGCGGCCGGAGGCACAACGAAGATCACCATACTCGTCGCGACCGACTGTGCAAGGCAGCCGCTTCGGGTACCCCCTGGAACGCCGAAGAGCGACCACCCAGTTGGGTGATCGCTCCTCGGTGCGTCAGCGTTACAGCCTCTGCGGAAGTGGCTGTGCGGCTCGCGAGCGGTCCGTCGCGGACCGCGAGGTGTTACTTGACCTCGACGGAGGCGCCGGCGCCCTTGAGGGACTCGGCGGCCTTCTCAGCGGCCTCCTTGGCGACCTTCTCGAGGACGGGCTTCGGAGCGCCGTCGACGAGGTCCTTGGCCTCCTTCAGGCCCAGCGAGGTCAGCTCACGCACGACCTTGATGACCTGGATCTTCTTCTCGCCGGCACCCGTGAGGATGACGTCGAACTCGTCCTGCTCCTCGACGGCCTCGGCAACGGCGCCCGGGCCGGCGGGGCCGGCAACGGCGACGGCCGCGGCGGCGGTGACGTCGAACTTCTCCTCGAAGGCCTTCACGAACTCGGAGAGCTCGATGAGGGTCATCTCCTCGAACTGGGCGAGCAGGTCTTCCTGGCTGAGCTTCGCCATGATGGCGGGTCCTTCCGCTAATTCGGCTGGTGCCGATGTACATGTGAGGCGGGCGTACGTTCGGCCCGCTGCGACCGTCGCCTCAGGCGGCGGTCAATGCGCGAGCCGAATTACTCGGCACCGCCCTGCTCGGCGAGCTTGACCCGAAGCGCCTCCGCGGTGCGGACGAACTTCGACGGGAGCGCCTGGAAGAGCGAGGCAGCCTGGGACTGCTTGCCCTTGAACGCACCGGCCAGCTTGCTGAGCAGAACCTCGCGGGACTCGAGGTCCGCAAGCTTCTTGATCTCGTCGGCGGACAGCGCCTTGCCGTCAAGGACACCGCCCTTGATGACGAGGTTCGGGTTGTCCTTGGCGAAGTCACGAAGACCCTTCGCCGACACCACCGGGTCACCGGTGATGAAGGCGACCGCCGTCGGACCGTTGAACAGGTCGTCGAGCGTCGAGATCCCGGCCTCGTTGGCCGCAATCTTGGTCAGCGTGTTCTTCACCACGGCGTACTGGGCGTTCTCACCGAGCGAACGACGCAGCGTCTTGAGCTGCGACACGGTGAGACCCCGGTACTCGGTCAGCACGGCGGCGTTCGAGCTGCGGAACTGCTCCGTCAGCTCGGCTACCGCGGCAGCCTTGTCGGGCCTTGCCATAGAGCGTCGGCCTCCTTCCGGGTGATGAGGACCGCTCAGAAGGGGCTGGGGAAAACGAAACGCCCCGGCGCAGGCGCACGGGGCGTGACTCGACCGGGCATTCGCATACGAATTCCGGGAGTTCATCCACAGTCACCTGCGCGGGTCGTCCGCAATCCAGCGGATCCTTCGGTCACCACACCCTCTTGCGAGCGCACGGCAACGACCAGCGGTCTTTGGCTTCCTCGGAAGAGTACGTGAACGGTCGCGCGTCAAGCAAATCCGCCCGGAGGCTGCTCGACGCGCGGCCGCTGCGCAGCCGGATCGCTCAGCTGTTCTGGGCGTCCTTCATCATCTGCGCCAGGTCCATGGTGTCGCTCGCGGCCGGGGCCTTCACCGTCACCGGCTTGTTGTAGTCGAGGAAGGTGAAGGTCATGTCGAGCGTGCCCTTGTCGGCGGCGCCCTTCATGCTGAACTGCTTGGTGTGGTCGTCACCGTCGACCCACATGTCCATCGTGAGCTTCTCGACGCCCATCTTCGTGTACTGGTCGAGGCTCTTCTCGCGCTTCTCCCGAGTGGCCTTGTCCTCGTCCTTGAGGGAGGCGCGGAGGTCGGCGAGGGTGACCGTCCCCGTGTAGCGGGTGGTCTTCACGCCGTCGACGGTCTCGGTGCCGACCTTCTTCACGTCCTTGGCACCGGTGAGGAAGGTGGACTCCTGGGCCGGGTTCTGGTCGGCTTGTCCGGCACCGGCGCCCAGGGACTCACCACCCATGGCGTCCTTGCCCAGCGCGGACATGTCGAGCTTGATCCAGTGCTTGCCCTGCATCTGCTTGGCGGCCGCCGCGCCCCCGCCGATGTACATGGCCTTGTTGACGAGCCGGATCTCCGCCGTGCCGTCCGCGCCCTGGTCGAGCGCCGACATCTTCATGCTCATGGCGACCGTGGGCTTCATCCGCATCGACGCCTCGGCCTTGACGCGGCCTTGCTCCGGGACCGTGCCGACCAGCCGGTAGTGCAGGGAGGTGATGTCCTTTGTGTTCTTCGCGGCCTTCGCCACGGCCGCGGCTGGCTCCATGCGCGGGGACTCGTCCTTCGCGCCGCCCTTCGCCTTCGTGTCGCCGTCCGAGGACGACGTACAGGCGGCGGTGCCTCCGGCGAGGAGCAGCGCGGCGAGCGCCGCGCCCGTGGCCCTGCGCAGGGCGGTGTCGCGTACAGAGAACATCATGATTCCCCCCAAGGAACTGATGAGCGATTCACAGACTTGCCGTGAGCGTAACTCAGGGGGATTCACGTGGTCTTCCGAGTTCCCGGCGCCTCAGGAGCCCCGGAGACCTCGGCGGCCCTCAAGAACCTCAGGAGGTGGCGCCCTGCGACTTCATCAGTTCCTTGAAGTCGGCGGTGTCGCCGGCCGGGGGCTCCTCGGCGGAGACCTTCACTCCGTAGTCGCTGTAGTACGCGGTCGAGGACATCGTCCCGCTCGCGAGCTCGCCCTTCTCGACCTTCTTGACCAGCAGGTCGTCACCGTTGACCCAGATATCGACCGTCTCCGTGGTGACACCGGCCTGGGTGAGCTGCTTCTTCAGGTCGGCCAGCTGGCTCTCGGTGAGGTTGGAGTTCTTGGTGGCGAGGTCCGCCACGTTCACCTTGCCCGAGTAGTGCGTGGTGCTCTCGCCGCGCACCTGCTCGTCACCGACCTTCTTCACGTCACCGGAGGCGAGCAGGAGCTTCACCGACTGGTTCGGCGTGGTGTTCTGCATCTGGTCCTTGAGGTACGCGCCCGAGCCGCCGGCGAGCTTGGCGAGGTCGTCGTATCCGTACCTGATCCAGTGCTTGCCGCCGGCCTGCTGGGCGAACTTCTCGCCCATCTTCGCGTAGTACGCGTCGGGCAGGTAGCGGGCCTGCATGCTGGTGCTGCCCGTCTGACGCATCGTCTCGGCCATCTGGCCGCCGGTGTACGTGATCGTCAGGTTGCCGGTGAGGCCGTCGGCCCAGCCGAGGGCGCCGTCCGCCTTCATGGACATCAGCGTGCCCATGGTCGTGGTGGACTCGACCTTGGCGGAGTCGGCCTTGTCGGTGGACTTCTCCGCCGAGCGCAGGGCCGCTATGGGGCTGAGGTGCGTCGTGCCCTTGTGCCCCGCCTTGTCGTCCTTACCGGAACTGCCGGAGCTGCCGGAGCTGCTTGAACTCCCGGCGGAGTCCGAGGAGTTGCAGGCGGCCACCCCGCTCAGCGCGGTCACCGCCGCTACAGCAAGGCCCACGCGGCGCACGGTTGTGCTCTTCATACGTCCCACCCCTATGCGAATCCTGTGATCTGCACGCTAACTCAGGCCACTGACACTGGCACCCGAAATCTGTTCCGGGAAGTTCCGGGCAGCTCCGGGCAGTTCAGGAACGAAGTTCCAGGAAAGGGGACGGGCCCCGCACCTCGAAAGGTTGCGGGGCCCGTGCCAAGAACGCGTATGCAACGCGGTCACCGTGAGCGGGAGGCTCAGACGGCGGCCGGGTCCTCCTCGACGAGGAGGTTGCGGGTGCGGTTCGAGTCGATCGGAATGCCGGGGCCGATCGTGGTGCTGATCGCGGCCTTCTTGATGTAGCGACCCTTGGCGGCCGACGGCTTCAGACGAAGGATCTCGTCGAGCGCGGCGCCGTAGTTCTCCACCAGCTGGGTGTCGTCGAAGGACACCTTGCCGATGATGAAGTGCAGGTTCGAGTGCTTGTCGACGCGGAACTCGATCTTGCCGCCCTTGATCTCGGTCACGGCCTTGGCCACGTCCGGGGTCACGGTGCCCGTCTTCGGGTTCGGCATCAGACCACGCGGGCCGAGGACACGGCCGAGGCGGCCGACCTTGCCCATGAGGTCCGGGGTGGCGACGACGGCGTCGAAGTCCAGACGGCCCTTCGCCACCTCGTCGATCAGCTCGTCGGAGCCGACGATGTCGGCGCCCGCGGCGGTCGCGGCCTCGGCACGGTCACCGGTCGCGAAGACCAGGACCCGGGCGGTCTTACCGGTGCCGTGCGGGAGGTTCACGGTGCCACGGACCATCTGGTCGGCCTTGCGCGGGTCGACACCCAGGCGGAAGGCGACCTCGACGGTGCCGTCGAACTTGGAGGTGGAGGTCTCCTTGGCGAGACGGACGGCCTCGAGCGGGGCGTAGAGCTTGTCCCGGTCGACCTTGGCGTCCGCAGCGCGGAGAGACTTGCTGCGCTTGCTCACTGCTGCTCCTGTGTGTTCTGAGGAGTCGTGGTTCGGACCGAGCAGGCCCTTCCACGGTTCATGCGTACGGGGGTGGAGGTCAGCCCTCGACCGTGATGCCCATGGAACGGGCGGTGCCGGCGATGATCTTCGACGCGGCGTCCAGGTCGTTGGCGTTGAGGTCGGGCATCTTGGTCGTGGCGATCTCGCGGACCTGCGCCTGGGTGATCTTGGCGACCTTGGTCTTGTGCGGCTCGCCGGAGCCCTTCTCCACACCCGCGGCCTTGAGGATCATCTTCGCGGCCGGCGGAGTCTTGGTGATGAAGGTGAAGGAGCGGTCTTCGTAGACCGTGATCTCCACCGGGATGACCCAACCGCGCTGCGACTCGGTCGCGGCGTTGTAGGCCTTGCAGAACTCCATGATGTTGACGCCGTGCTGACCCAGCGCGGGGCCGACCGGCGGAGCCGGGTTGGCCGCGCCGGCCTGGATCTGGAGCTTGATGAGCCCCGTGACCTTCTTCTTCTTGGGAGGCATGTGCTCTCTCCGGGTCCTAGTGAGAGTTTTCAGCCGACCGATCCGGATCATCCGGATGGAGGCATACCGCACAACGATAACGGGTATCCCCGCGCGGCCAAAAACCGAGCAGGTCAGACGGGCTGTGAGAGCCTGTCTGACCTGTTCGGAGGCTTATGTTCCAGACGCCCTGAAGGGCTAGTTCTTCTGGATCTGGTCGAACGACAGCTCGACCGGGGTCTCGCGGCCGAAGATCTCGACGAGACCCTTGACCTTCTTCGAGTCGGCGTTGATCTCGTTGATCGTCGCCTGCAGCGTCGCGAACGGGCCGTCGGTGACGGTGACCGAGTCGCCGACCTCGAAGTCCAGCACCTGGACCTCGACCTTGCGCTGCGGAACGGGCTTGCCCTCGGCCTCGGCGGCCTCGCGAGCAGCCTTCTCCTCGGCCTCCGGGGCGAGCATCTTGACGATCTCGTCCAGGGTCAGCGGGTACGGGTCGTAGGCGTTGCCCACGAAGCCGGTGACGCCGGGAGTGTTGCGGACGACACCCCAGGACTCGTTCGTCAGGTCCATGCGGACCAGGACGTAGCCCGGAAGCTTGTTCTGCTTGATCGTCTTGCGCTCGCCGTTCTTGATCTGCGCGACTTCTTCCTGCGGCACCTCGGCCTGGAAGATGAAGTCCTCGACGTTCAGCGAGACGGCGCGCTGCTCGAGGTTGGTCTTCACGCGGTTCTCGTAACCGGCGTACGTGTGGATGACGTACCACTCGCCGGGGAGGGTGCGCAGTTCCTCGCGCAGGGCGGTGACGGGATCGACGGGCTCGGCCTCTTCTTCGGGCTCGGCCTCTTCCTCGTCCTCCTCGGAGACGGCCTCGTCCTCGTCGGACTCGGTCTCCTCGTCGGACGCGACGTCTTCGACGTCCTCCTCGGACTCGTCCTCGACGTGCACGGCCGCCTCTTCGGCGGGCTCGCCCGCGGCGGCGTCGGCAGCCTCGACCTCGTCCGGGTCCTCGGTGTCCGCGCCCTCGACGATGTCGAGCTCGTCCTCAACGGACTCGACCGACTCGATGGCGTCGTTCAGGTTCGGGTCAGACACGGTGGCTGCTTCTTCCTGGATCATGGGGGTGGAACATGCGAAAAAAGGCGCCGATGTCGGCGCCTTTCGCACTCGGCTCAGCCGAAGACGTACTTGGCGGCGTGGTTGAGCCCATAGTCAATCACGGTCACGAGGCCGATCATGATGATGACGAACACAATCACCACAGTGGTGTACGTCGTCAACTGATTGCGAGTCGGCCAGACGACCTTGCGGAGTTCCGCGACGATCTGGCGGTAGAAGGTGGCGAGGCGCTTCAGCGGGCCCTTCTTGGCACGCTTGCCGCCCTTGCGGGCCTTCTTCTTGGACTCGGGCGCCTCGGCATCAGGCATGTCGATGGAGCCCACGGCGTCCGTCACTCGTCCTCACCTGATTCCGGGTCGTGGCCGCGCCGCGCCCGGTTGAGCCGCACGGCGGTGCATAGCAGTACGTACATGCGCACACATCCTGGCGGAGGAGTGTGTAGCAGGGCCGGAGGGACTTGAACCCCCAACCGCTGGTTTTGGAGACCAGTGCTCTACCAATTGAGCTACGACCCTTTGTTTCCCCCAACGTACCGCATCCGCCCGGGTGCTATGTGTGCACCGGGTGAGTGCGGCCGGTGAAGGCCAACGAGGTGAGAGTGTACGTGCTCACGAGCCGGTCGTCGAACAGAAAGTGTCCGTACGGGCTTTGGCGGCGGAAGATCGCCCAGCCGGGAGCCCGGATCCGGACGCTTGTTCAGCCCCTGTTCAGTCCGTGAAACCCGTGTGCCGGGGGTGTTTCCGGTCTGAAACGATGGGCCCATGAGCGCTGCAACCCCTCCCACCGAGCGCCGGGTCTCCGCCCGAGTCGGCGCGATCTCCGAGTCCGCCACCCTCGCCGTGGACGCCAAGGCCAAGGCCCTGAAGGCCGCCGGGCGTCCGGTGATCGGCTTCGGCGCCGGTGAGCCCGACTTCCCGACCCCCGGCTACATCGTCGAGGCGGCCGTCGAGGCCTGCAAGAACCCGAAGTACCACCGCTACACGCCCGCCGGCGGCCTGCCCGAGCTGAAGAAGGCCATCGCCGAGAAGACGCTGCGGGACTCCGGCTACGCGGTCGACCCCGCCCAGGTCCTCGTCACCAACGGCGGCAAGCAGGCCATCTACGAAGCCTTCGCCGCGATCCTCGACCCGGGCGACGAGGTCATCGTCCCGGCGCCGTACTGGACGACGTACCCGGAGTCGATCCGTCTCGCCGGCGGTGTCCCGGTCGAGGTCGTCGCGGACGAGACCACCGGCTACCGCGTCTCCGTCGAGCAGCTGGAGGCGGCGCGCACCGAGCACACGAAGGTGCTGCTCTTCGTCTCCCCGTCCAACCCGACGGGCGCGGTCTACACCCGCGAGCAGGTCGAGGAGATCGGCCGCTGGGCCGTCGAGAAGGGCCTGTGGGTCCTGACCGACGAGATCTACGAGCACCTTGTCTACGGGGACGCCGAGTTCCACTCGCTGCCGGTGGTCGTTCCCGAGCTGGCCGACAAGTGCATCGTCGTCAACGGGGTCGCGAAGACGTACGCGATGACCGGCTGGCGCGTGGGCTGGGTCATCGGTCCCAAGGACGTCGTCAAGGCCGCGACGAACCTCCAGTCGCACGCCACGTCCAACGTGTCGAACGTCGCCCAGGTCGCCGCGCTCGCCGCCGTCTCCGGCGATCTGACGGCCGTCGCCGAGATGCGCGAGGCCTTCGACCGCCGCCGGAAGACGATCGTGCGGATGCTCAACGAGATCGACGGCGTGCTGTGCCCCGAGCCCGAGGGAGCCTTCTACGCCTACCCCTCGGTGAAGGCCCTCGTCGGCAAGGAGATCCGCGGCCGCCGCCCGCAGGACACGGTCGAGCTGGCCGCTCTCATCCTGGAGGAGGCCGAGGTCGCGGTGGTCCCGGGCGAGGCCTTCGGCACGCCGGGATACCTGCGTCTGTCGTACGCCCTGGGGGACGAGGACCTCGTCGAGGGCGTGGCCCGGATCCAGAAGCTGCTGGCGGAGGCCCGCGACTAGGGGTCCTTTCACGTGAGGACGTGTGCGGGCCGCTTCCCTCCGGGAAACGGCCCGTTTCTTCGTGCGAGCAAGACCACGTTCAGGGAAAGCGCTACCGGGGCGGCGGGGACGTACGGCAGGATCCGGGGATGGAGCACGTACGTGATGTCTCTGAGCTGCCCAAGGCTCATCTGCACCTGCACTTCACCGGGTCGATGCGGCCCACCACCCTGCTGGAACTCGCCGACAAGTACGGCGTCCGGCTGCCCGACGCGCTGACCAGCGGGGAGCCGCCGAAGCTGCGGGCGACCGACGAGCGCGGCTGGTTCCGCTTTCAGCGGCTGTACGACGCGGCGCGCTCGTGCCTGCGCGAACCCGAGGACATCCGGCGCCTGGTGCGCGAGGCCGCCGAGGAGGATCTGAAGGACGGCTCCGGCTGGCTGGAGATCCAGGTCGACCCGACGTCGTACGCGCCCCGTCTGGGCGGGCTGATCCCGGCCCTGGAGATCATTCTGGACGCGGTGGAGACGGCCTCGCGCGAGACCGGGCTCGGGATGCGGGTCCTCGTGGCCGCGAACCGGATGAAGCACCCGCTGGACGCACGCACGCTGGCCCGTCTCGCCGTGCGGTACGCGGACCGGGGCATCGTCGGCTTCGGGCTCTCCAACGACGAGCGGCGGGGCATGGCGCGGGACTTCGACCGGGCCTTCGCGATCGCGCGGGAGGGCGGGCTGCTGGCCGCGCCGCACGGCGGCGAGCTGACCGGTCCCGCCTCCGTCCGCGACTGCCTGGACGACCTGCACGCCTCACGCATCGGGCACGGGGTGCGCGCCGCGGAGGACCCGCGGCTGCTGAGGCGGCTCGCCGAGCGGGGCATCACGTGCGAGGTCTGTCCCGCCTCGAACGTCGCCCTGGGCGTCTACGAGAAGCCGCAGGACGTCCCGCTGCGCACGCTGTTCGAGGCCGGCGTCCCGATGGCTCTCGGCGCCGACGACCCGCTCCTCTTCGGCTCCCGTCTGGCCGCCCAGTACGACTTCGCCCGCCGCCATCACGGCTTCACGGACACCGAACTGGCCGAGCTTGCACGGCAGTCGGTACGGGGGTCGGCGGCGCCGGAGGACGTACGGGCGAAGCTGCTGTCCGGGATCGAGGACTGGCTCAGCGCCCCGGCCGCCTGAAATGCGCGTACGGCGGATACGGCTTGAAGCAGATGACGATCTCGGGATGGCGCAGGATGTCGTGGTCGGCCGCCAGTTCGCCGTGCAGACAGGTCATGCAGGCGGAGTGGCCCTTGACGACGCGTTTGTGCCGCGGGCCCCAGCCGGCCGCGTAGGCGAAGGCCGTGGCGGCGGAGGCGAAGGCGTCGCGGCCGCCGATGAGGAAGTACGTCCGGGCGTGTGTGGTGTGGCGCAGCACGTCACGGGAGCCTGGGCGGTCGAGCCAGGCGCGGGCGTCCCTGTCGGTGCGCCGCTCGTCGGTACGGACGGTCAGCGGGGTGCCGTGGACCAGTCTGCGGCGCAGTTCGGGCCACTTGGTGGGACGCAGGCCCGCCTCCGGGTGGGCGAGGACCAGGTCGACGAGCTCGCCGCGTCCCTCGTCGGGCGGCACGCCGTCCCGCAGCGGCACATGCACGATCGTGTGCCGGGAGTACGCGGCGAACGAGAACAGACCCGCCAGCCGGTTGAGGCCGTCGTGGTCGCCCATCAGCAGGCCGTACTCCTCGGGATCACGCAGCGAGGTGTGGCGCAGCGGGGACCAGGGCTGGACGACACGGTGCTCGTGGGGACCGGTGCGGGGTCTGAACTGGCGCAGCCTCAGCCGCATACGGGGTCTCTCATGCGCCCAGCGTGAGGGTCAGCAGGGACCTTCGGCAACGGAAATACCGCACAGCAGCGTGCGCGATGCCGGCGATGGCCGACGACCGTGAAGCAGGGAGTGGGCGCGGCCTAATGAGCCTCCGCACACACCCCGGAGCGGAGCTCTCTACAGGCTGACGCCCACCGTCACCGGCTCGTTGACCAGCGTGACCCCGAAGGCCTCGCGCACCCCGGCGACGACCTCGCGGGCCAGCGCGAGCAGGTCCTCGGTGGTGGCCTCGCCCCGGTTGGTGAGGGCCAGGGTGTGCTTGGTGGAGATGCGCGCGGGCCCGGTGCCGTAGCCCTTGGTGAAGCCGGACTTGTCGATCAGCCAGGCCGCGGAGGTCTTGGTGTGGCTGTCGCCCGCCGGGTACGCCGGTGGCACGGTCTCGGCGCCGAGCCGCTCCCGCACGCGCGCGTGGAACGCCGCGAACTCCTCGTCCGTGAGGATCGGGTTGGTGAAGAACGACCCCGCGGACCAGGTGTCGTGGTCCTCCGGGTCGAGCACCATGCCCTTGCCGGAGCGCAGCTTCAGCACGGTCTCGCGGGCGGCGGCCAGGGGCACACGGTCGCCGGGTCCCACACCCAGGACGCGGGCGGTCTCGGCGTACTTGACCGGCGCGCTCAGCCCGGCGGCGTCCTCCAGCTCGAAGCGGACGCGCAGAACGACGTAGCGTTCGGGGTCTTCCTTGAAGCGGCTGTGGCGGTACGAGAAGGCGCAGTCGGCGTTCGCCAGCGTGACCGTCTCACGCACCTTCCGGTCGTAAGCGATCACTTCTGTGATCGTCGACGACACTTCCTGACCGTACGCGCCCACGTTCTGGATCGGAGTCGCACCCGCGGAGCCGGGGATCCCGGCGAGGCACTCGACGCCCGCGAGCCCGGCCTCGACGGTGCGCGCGACCGCGTCGGTCCACACCTCACCGGCGGCCAGCTCCAGCTTCGTGCCGTCGAGTGCGAACCCGCGCGTGGCGATGCGCAGGGCGGTTCCGGCGAAGCCCTTGTCGGCGATGACCAGGTTGGAGCCGCCGCCGATGAGCAGCAGCGGCGTACCGGCGTCGTCGGCCTCGCGGACGGCCGCGATCACCTCGGCGTCGGTCGTCGCGGTGATCAGACGGGCGGCGGGCCCGCCGAGCCGGAAGGTGGTCAGCGGGGCGAGCGGGGCATCGTGAAGTTCCTGCACGGGCTCAAGACTACGAGACGCCTGAGACAGCCCTCGCCGTCGGTCACGGCCCGGCACGCGCGCGTACGGCCCCGCCGGTGGGAGCGGGGCCGTACACGCGCGTGCCGTTCACATCAGGTCCGATCCGTCACGTCACCTCACGTCAGGCGCCGGAACGCCTCGGTCCAGTCGAGCGGAAGATCGTCGCTGTTCGCCGTCCAGGTGGCGAACTTCGCGTCGCTCATCTCGGCGGCCAGGCCCCGGGACGTCGGTGCGTGGGTGCCGGAGCGGGCGAAGTCCTTGAGCGCCGCGGGCGACTCCCAGGCGGACAGCGTCCAGAAGGTGCGCCGAAGCGGCTGCGCTTTCAGGGAGGCCCCGTACGCGCCGGGCGCTCGGCTCACCTGCCGCCACACGCCGGGCGTCCTGGCGAAGAACTTCAGCGCTCCCCAGAGGGTGCGGGTCTCGAAACGGGAGGCGAAGACGTGGATCTCGGCACCCTGCGGCGGCGTGTTCGGCACGGTCCAAGGGAGGGTGGGCATGATCTGGCTCCTTCCGGGGCCTGGGCGACTTCGAGGGCGTTCGGTGCGAGACGGCTTCGCGGCGACGTTCGGCGCGAGACCGTAATCGCGGCGTTCAGTGCGAGACGGTTTCGAGGGCGGGCGCCGGGGTGGAGGCGCCGGGCTCCGCGTCCGCAGCTGTCTCTGCCGCGCGCCGCCTCG
Organism: Streptomyces sp. SAS_270; assembly: GCF_052543295.1. Taxonomy (NCBI): domain Bacteria; kingdom Bacillati; phylum Actinomycetota; class Actinomycetes; order Kitasatosporales; family Streptomycetaceae; genus Streptomyces; species Streptomyces sp. SAS_270. The sequence goes on along the minus strand of NZ_JBMNDS010000056.1, from coordinate 31,182 downwards.
CCGGGATGACCAGGGCCGCGATCCCTGCCAGGGCCACCACCGCGGCGCCCACCACGAGCGCCGGCTGCAGGCCGTCCACGAAGTTCTGCGCGGAGTCGTAGCCGCCCTGCGCGGAGAAGATCGAGGACATCACCGCGATGCCGAGCGCGCCGCCGACCTCGCGGAGAGCGTTGTTCGCGCCGGAGGCGATGCCCTGCTCCTGCGGCAGGACGCTGGACATGACCAGGTTGGCTGCGGGGGCGAAGAACAGCGCCATGCCGATGCCGCTGAGGATCAGGCCGGGCAGCTGCACGGCGTACGAGGCGTCGACCGTGACCACGGAGGCCATGTAACCGAGACCTGCCGCCTGGAAGAACAGACCGGCGGCGACGACCGGACGGCCCCCGATCCGGTCGGAGAGGATGCCGGCGATCGGCGCGACGAGCATCGGCATACCGGTCCAGGGCAGCATCCGCAGCCCCGCCTCGGTGGGCGAGTAGCCGAGGACGCCCTGCATGTACTGGCTGAGCAGGAAGATCGACCCGAACATCCCGAGGAACATCAGCAGGCTCGCCGCGTTGATGCCGGCGAAGGCGCGGGAGCGGAACAGCCGCATCGGGAGCATGGGGTTCTTGGCGCGGATGCCGTGGATGACGAAGCCTGCGAGCAGCGCGGCGCCCGCGACGAGGCCGGTCAGGACGAGGGAGCTGGTCCAGCCGTCGGCGGGCCCGCGGACCAGGCCGTAGACGATCCCGAAGAGGCCGCCGCTGGCGAGCAGGGTGCCGGGGATGTCGAGCGGGGCGCCGGTGCCGTGCGACTCGGCGAGGCGCAGGCGGGCCAGGGGCAGCAGGGCCAGGCCGAGCGGAACGTTCAGCCAGAAGATCCAGTGCCAGGACACGTGTTCGGTGAGACTGCCGCCGATCAGGGGCCCGGAGGCGACCGCGAGGCCGTTCACGGCTCCCCATATCCCGTACGCCATCCCGCGCTTGGCGGCGGGAACCGCGGCCGTCAGCAGGGTGAGCGTCAACGGCATCATGATCGCCGCACCGACACCCTGCACCGCGCGGGCGGCGATCAGCGAGTCGATGCCGGGCGCCATGGCCGCGGCGGCGGAAGCGCCGGTGAAGACAGTGAGTCCGGCGAGGAACAGCCGACGGCGGCCGAACCGGTCGCCGAGCGCAGCGCCGAACATCAGCAGTACGGCGAAGGTGAGCGTGTAGGCACTCACCGTCCACTCCAGGTCGTCCAGCGCTCCCCCGAGGTCCTTGCGGATGGAGGGCAGCGCGGTGGTGACGACGAGGTTGTCGAGGGCCGCCATGAAGCCGGCGACGCTGGTGATGACGAGGGCCCAGACGACGCCTCCGCGGCGTGCGGTCTGTTCGGTCCCGTCGGGCCTTTCGGTCCGATCGCTCGATATGCCCTGTTCGGACTGCTGTGACATCGCTCCCCCAGAGAGTGGCCATCAGGATTGGTTAGTTATTGCTGACTAACTTTGATGATCATGAAAAGGCGCTGAAAACGCCCTTACCTCTTCCGCTTCCCCTACTTCTCCAGCCGGCCCTTGATCCGCGCCGACGGGTAGAGGCCTTCCCACACCCGGTGCTCGGGCGGGAAACCCATGGCCACCAGGCAGTTGATGAGCATCCCGTACGCCATGAAGGTCGTCGTTCCGTCGATGTCGGCACCGAGCGGCAGATGAACGGCGTCCCACAGCCGCATCCAGCCCGCCCGCACCGCCTCGCCGAACTCGTGTTCGCCCATCTGCTCGGCGGCGCCCACCGCCACGTACATCTGCATCTGCATCATCAGCTGCTCGGGCCGTTCCGCGATGACCTTGGTGTACGCGTTCGCCATGGCATGCAGGGCCTCTTCGCCCTCCAGCCCCTCGGCGGCATCCACGAACGTGCGGATGGTCTCCTCCACGCAGCGCTCGGACGCCGCGAGGAAGATCGCCTTCTTGCCAGGGAAGAGCCTGAAGAGGTACGGCTGCGAGACACCGACGCGCTTGGCGATCGCCTCGGTGGACGTCCCGTAGAAGCCACCGAGGGCGAACTCGCTCATCGCCGCACGAATGACGCTTTCACGCCTCTCTTCTGCGCTCATCCTGACCATGCGAGTAAGTTAGTACTCAATCACTAACTACGTCAAGGGGGGCGTCTCGGAGCGGCGGTACGAGGGCGTACGACGGCGGCGCGAAGGCGGTACGAGGACGTACGGCGGCGGTACGAAGGCGGTATGGGTAAGGGGCGCTCGCTATGGCGAGCGCCCCTTACCTGCACAGATTCAGAGATCGGAGAGCAGGGACTGCTGGCCGACTGAAGGTCGCAGGCTGTTCGCAGACTGCAGGTCACGGTTCTCAGGCGAGTCGTACGACCGCTCGTGACATGCCCAGGACCTTCTGGCCCGCGCTCATCGCGACGAGGTCGACGCGCACGGTGTTGTCGTCGAGCTTGGCGGCGACCTTGGCGCTGACCTCGACGGTCGCGCCCTGGTCGTCGTTCGGGACCACGACGGGCTTGGTGAAGCGGACGCCGTACTCGATGACCGCGCCGGGGTCGCCGACCCAGTCGGTGACGACCCGGATCGCCTCGGCCATGGTGAACATGCCGTGCGCGATGACGTCGGGAAGGCCGACCTCGACCGCGAACTTCTCGTTCCAGTGGATCGGGTTGAAGTCCCCGGAGGCGCCCGCGTACTGGACGAGCGTGGCCCGGGTCACGGGGAAGGTCTGGGCGGGCAGTTCGGTGCCGACCTCGACGTCCGTGTAAGAGATCTTCGCCGCCATGTCAGGCCTCCTCCGCCCCGCGCGCCACGAGCTTGGTGACGGCAGTCACGACATGCTCGCCGGCCTCGTCGTGGACCTCGCCGCGGACGTCCAGGATGTCGTTGCCCGCCATGGACTTGATCGCCTCGATGGTCGAGGTGACCGTGAGGCGGTCGCCCGCGCGCACCGGCCGGGAGTAGGCGAACTTCTGGTCGCCGTGCACCACCCGGTTGTAGTCCAGGCCCAGCTGAGGATCCTGGACGACCTGGCCGGCCGCCTTGAACGTGATCGCGAACACAAAGGTGGGCGGGGCGATCACATCGGCGTACCCGAGCGCCTTGGCGGCCTCCGGGTCGGTGTACGCGGGGTTGGTGTCCCCCACGGCCTCGGCGAACTCGCGGATCTTCTCCCGGCCGACCTCGTAGGGGTCGGTGGGCGGGTAGGACCGCCCGACGAAGGACTGGTCGAGCGCCATGGCTCGGCACCTCCTGGTTGTCTTCGCTGATGTCCCGACTCGCGCAGCCGGCCCAACGGACGCCGGACAGCACAGAACGTGACACAGAACAGAGCAGGGGCTCCAACGACGCGAGGCCGCCCCCCGCTAAGGGGACGGCCTCGCGTACGAGCCTGATTTATCGCGTTTCGCGGTGCGCGGTGTGCGCGTTGCAACGCGGGCAGTGCTTCTTCATCTCCAGTCGGTCCGGGTCGTTACGCCGGTTCTTCTTGGTGATGTAGTTCCGCTCCTTGCACTCCACGCAGGCCAGCGTGATCTTCGGGCGGACGTCGGTGGCAGCCACAGGAGTGCTCCTTGACGAACGGATGGGACAGGTTTAACGCATAAAAGAGTAGCCGATCGAAGGACCGACCCCACAATCGGCTACTGTCAGTAGCGGTGACCGGACTTGAACCGGTGACACAGCGATTATGAGCCGCTTGCTCTACCGACTGAGCTACACCGCTTTGATGCGATCGGCCCCCGCCTTGCGACGGGAACCTCCCACACCAGAGCCCCAATACGGAATCGAACCGTAGACCTTCTCCTTACCATGGAGACGCTCTACCGACTGAGCTATTGGGGCGAGCGATGAAGACATTACACGCTCGGCCGCCGATCGCCCAAATCCGTTTCGTGCCACCCGCCCCGACCTGTTCCCCGCCGTTCTCCGGGCGCTCCAACAGCCCCTCACGCACCAGGAATCACACAGGAATCATGGCCGTGCGCGACCGGGTGGCGGGGGTCGCCGCGCTGTGCGCGCGGGTGTCTGGGCATGGTCGAGGTGGGGTGCCTGTGTCCGGTCGAGGTTGGGCGCCTGGGCAGGGCCGCGGTGGGGTGCTTGTGTCCGGCCGAGGCGGGGTGCCTTGGGGACGGCCGCGGTGGGGTGCCTGTGTCCGTGGCTGCGCTGGGGTGTTGCCTGTGCGGGCCTCGCGTTCCGTGACTGCGTACGGGCGGGCGGTCGGTCCTCCGCACAGCCGCGCGTTTCGTGCCTCCGCACAGCCGCGCGTTTCGTGCCTCCGCACAGCCGCGCGTTTCGTGCCTCCGTACAGCGCGTGTTTCACGCCCCCGTACGGCCGCGCGTCTCACGCCTCCGTACAGCAGTCTGACGCCGCCTGACCTCGCCGGTACGACTATTTCGCTCCTCCCCGCCGCAGACGGATCGCCGTCCTAGGCTCGACCCACGCTGCGTGATCTTGTGCCACGTTCCTCTCAGGTCCTGCCGTGCCGCCATCCCTCCGTCCCGCTCTCCGCACGCCCCGCAGACGCCCTGCCAGCAGCCGCCCCCGAGCCCCAGGAGCGCGATGCCCGACAGTCAGCCGCAGCCGTCCCCCTCCTCGGGACAGACCGACACGGCCGCCCTTCTGCTCTGTGGAGCGCGGCTCACCGACGGCCGGACCGTGGATGTGCGGCTGGGCGGCGGACGCATCGAGGCGGTCGGCACCGCCGGAAGCCTGGCGTCCTCCGGGGCCGGCGTCCCGGAAGAACCCGGCACGCGTGTGGACCTCAGCGGCTATCTGCTCCTGCCGGCCCCTGTCGAGCCGCACGCCCACAGCGACACGGCCCTCTCGGCCGACGGCGACGGTCCCCTCTCGTACGACGCCCAGGAGGTCCAGCGCCGGGCCACCGAGGCCGCACTGCTGCAACTCGGCCACGGGGCAACCGCGTTGCGCTCGCACGTGCACGTCGGTGACGTACAGGGACTCGACGCGCTCGCGGCGGTGCTCCAGGTCCGGCGATCGCTGCGCGGTCTCGCCGAGCTGACGACGGTGGCCATGCCCCGGGTCCTGACGGGAGTCGCAGGGGCGGACGGACTCGCGATGCTCCGGGACGCGGTGAAAATGGGTGCCTCCGTGGTGGGCGGCTGTCCGGACGTAGACCCCGACCCGACGGGCTACACGGAGGCCGTCCTCGAACTGGCCTCCGAACACGGTTGCGCCGTCGACCTGCACACGGACGGTCACGACCCCGCCCGTCTCGGGCGGCTCGCGGCGATGGCGGGCGGGCTGCGCCCCGGAGTGACGCTCGGCCCGTGCGGTGGGCTCGGCCGCCTGCCCGCCGAGGCGGCGTCGCGGGTCGCGGACCGGCTCGCCGCGGCCGGGGTGAGCGTCGTCTGCCTGCCCCAGGGCGGGTGCGGGGGCGTCGACGGGCGCGGAACGGCTCCGGTACGGCTGCTGCGAGCGGCCGGGGTCCTGGTCGCCGCGGGCAGCGGTGCCGTGCGCGACGTGGCGAACCCAGTGGGACGCGGGGATCCGCTGGAGGCGGCGTACCTGCTGGCCTCGCGCTACGGGCTGCGCCCCGACGACGCGTACGACATGGTGAGTTCCGCCGCGCGGGCCGCTCTCGGGCTGCCCGAGGTGCGGGTGGAAGCCGGGTTTCCCGCCGAGTTGCTCGCCGTGCGCGGGGACCGGCTCGCGGGTGCGCTGTCGCTCGCGTACAGCCGGATCGTCGTCCACCGGGGGCGGGTTGTGGCACGCACGAGTGCGGTGCGCGAGTACTGCAGCTCGGCCGCGGGGTCGGCGCTGGATCTGCCGCGGCAGGGGCGGGTGGAGTCGTCGTAGGCGGCACGCGGCGTATCTGCGGCGTGCCTGGGGCGTGGTGCCTGGGGCGTACCGATCAGCGAGCGCCCGGGGTGGTGGGTGGCGAGGCGCAACCGCGAGTGGCGGGCGTAACCGTGGGTGGTGGCGCAACTGTGGGTGGCTACGCGCGCGTGGAGCGCTTTTGCGGTCCACGCGCGCGTAGCCACCGTCCTACGCACCGAGCGGCGAGTGCAGCGGGAAGGCTCCAGGCCGCTCGCGCGTACCCGCCGTTCACGGCACCTGGGCAGCTCAGAGGACGCCGCCTCCAAGAACGCTGCCGAGCGGGCTGTTCGGCCCCGTGACCTTGTCCGCGGGAATCTCGGTGGCGCCGGACGGGGCGCTGACATCGCCCGCCTTGTCGAACCTCAGGACCAGGGGCAGCTCGGCCGCCTTCGGGTCGTCCGCGAGGACGGCGAGGTCCACCTTGACCCGGGTCAGGTCGCCGTTCTTCAGCGTGAAGTCGACCGCGACCTTCTTGTTCGGGGCGTCCTTCAGGTCCTTGGCCGTGGGGAGTTCGGCGCCCGGCGGCAGGTCGCTCTCCAGCGGCCTGAGCTTGTCGAAGAGGCCGGTGAGCAGGTCGCGGAAGTTGGCCTTGGCGACGATCCGTTCGGTGCCGTCCTTGCCTCCCTTGTTGCTAAAGGTGACCTTGTGGGCGACGACACCGCGCACGGCCTTGAGGATCTTCTGCTGGGTCTTGGCGTCGATCGCGTCCTCCCCGGAGCCGCTGGACCCGCCGGAACCTCCGGACGCCTGGGCGTTGTCGGAGTCCGCCGCTCCCGCGGCGGACTTTTCCGCGGCCTTCTTCAGGTCGCCGTTGTCGACCTTGACCCAGTCCCCTTCGAGGACAGCCCTGAACTCCTTCTCACTCTCCGGAAGTTCGTCGGCCGACGGCATGGGGACGCCCATCACCTTGCCGAAGGCCTTCATGTCGGCGCGGTAGTACGTGGAGCCGCCGACGACCCGGTACTCGGCCATGAGGCCCTCGGATCCCGCGATCCTGACGCTCGTCCCGACGAGGTCCTTCTCGCCGGAATCCGCCAACGCCTTCTTCGACTTGACGGACACATCGATGCTCAGCCCGGTGAGCACCTTCGCGAACTCCGGGGGCAGTTCCTCGTCGGAGCCCGCCTCGCCCATGAGCGACGTGAGGGCATCAGGGTCGGCGTCCAGGCTCAGGGCGAAGGCGAGCGACTTCTGTTCACCGAGCCGATCCACGGCGTGGTCCACCTTCTGTCCCGCCGTGAGGTTCTCGACCGTGCCGCAGGCGGCCGCCGTGGTGAGCAGGACGACGGCACAGCCGGTCGCGATGACGGTCTTGCGTATGGCAGTGATGACGGTCTCCTCAAGGGTGTCTCTCAGGACGCCGCTCAGGACGCCAGGGGGCGCCGTGCAGATGGTGCATGTCGGCGCACTGCAGCGCTCCCCGCACTCATGCGATCGTGTGATCATTCATGTGACCCATGAGTTGTCCACAGGGTTGTGCGGCGATTGGGTCCGGTCGGGCGTACGGTCGGAAACATGCGCATTGTCATCGCTGGAGGTCATGGTCAGATCGCGCTGCGGCTGGAGCGGCTGCTCTCCGCGCGCGGTGACGAGGTCGCGGGGATCATCCGCCGTTCCGAGCAGGGCGACGATCTGCGGGCGGCCGGCGCCGAGCCGGTCCTGTGCGATCTGGAGTCGGCGTCGGTGGAGGAGGTCGCCGCCCATCTGCAGGGCGCGGACGCGGCCGTCTTCGCGGCGGGCGCGGGCCCGGGCAGCGGCACGGCCCGCAAGGACACCGTGGACCGCGGCGCGGCCGTCCTCTTCACGGAGGCGGCCGAGCGTGCGGGCGTACGACGGTATGTGGTGGTGTCCTCGATGGGTGCGGACCCTGCGCACCCGGGCGACGGCGTCTTCGACATCTATCTGCGCGCCAAGGGCGAGGCCGACGCGTACGTACGCGGTCGTACGGCACTGGACTGGACGATCCTGCGCCCCGGCGGCCTGCTCGACGACGCCGGCACCGGTCTCGTACGCCTGGAGGCGTCCACCGGGCGCGGCACGATCCCCCGGGACGATGTCGCGGCGGTCCTGGCGGAACTGCTGGACACTCCGGCGACGGCCGGGCTGACGCTGGAGCTGGTCAGCGGATCGGCGCCGGTCTCGGTGGCGGTCAAATCGGTGGCGGGGAACTGAGCGGGGCCGCGGCCGACGAGGTTCCGGCCGCCCAGGAAGCTCTGCTGCGGAGGATGTACGAGGTCTTCTCCACCGACCGACGTGACACCTTCGTCCCGCACTGCCTGTCCCCGGAAGTGGACTGGCCGAACGTCCTCGACAGCATCCGTCTGCACGGCCACGAGGAGGTCCGCGCCTACTGGGCCCGGCAGTTCGCGGCCGGACATCCGCTGGTACGGCTGGAGGGGCTGAGCCTCGACACGGACGGCACGCGAGTCGTCGCCACCGTCCGGCCGGGGCAGCGGACCGCGACGGGCGAGGAGTGGGCGGACGGGACGGTGGAGCACGTGTACTCGTTCGGCGGGGACGGCCTGGTGAGCCGTATGGACGTACGGCAGCTCTGACGGGCCCGGTTGGGGGTGCGATTGCGGTTGCCCCCAAGCCTTCTGCTTCTGCTTCTGCTTCTGCTTCTGCTTCTGCTTCTGCTTCTGCTTCTGCTTCTGCTTCTGCTTCTGCTTGCCAGGGTCAGAACAGCGGGAGCTGCCCGGGGCATTCGGGCACGACGTACCCGTCCAGGGCCGACTGGGCCGCGCCGAGCTGTGCCTGTCGGCGCGACCCTGGGCAGGAGACCAGCTCGCCGCTCCCCCGCAGACCCGGTGGGTCGTGCCGGGCGAACCGTCCCGCGACGACGGCGATCTCACGGCGGCACTCGGGGCAGTTGCGGCGGCGGGATGACATGGGATCAGTGTGCCCGGTAAGGCGGGAGCCGTACCGGGCACACTCGGGCGGGCGTGGAGCAGGTGTGGACGGTCGCGTGCAGAGCCCCTCTGGACGGGCGTGCGCGGAGCACCTGTGGGTCAGACGCGGCTCTGGGCACGGCGACGGCGTACGACGAGGACGGTGGCCGCGCCTGCCGCGACGGCGGCGGCTGCCGCGCCCGCGAGCGGGAGGGCCGGGCCGGAGCCGGTTGAGGCCAGGTCGCCCCCGGTGGTCGTCGAGCCCGTACCGCCGGTCGACGCGGAGCCACCGGTCGAGGCGGAACCCGAGCCGCCGGTGGACGACGAGCCGCCCGTGGAACCGCCGGTGGAACCGCCGCTGGACGAGGAGCCTCCGGTACCGGAACCGCCCGTGGTGGACCCGCCGGTCGAGCCGCTGCCTGTCACGTCGAGGGTGATGTCGGCCTTGTCGTTCGCCTTGTTCACGTCGAACGGCCGTGACTCGTCGGGGAGCGCGATCGAGCCCTTGGCGCCCGCGACCTTCTTGTTGATCTTCAACTTGAAGGTGTACCCGGTGACCAGGCCCTCGTCCACCCAGCGCTGAGCGGTGCCACAGCTGTAGACCCCGGGCCCGGAGCCGGCCTTGGCGCTGCAGAAACCGTCCGTCTTCACGACCGACATTCCGGCGGGAATCTTGACGGCGACACGCAGGGGCGGCTTCGCCTCCGGACGCAGCACCCAGGCGGGCCCGGCGTTGGTGAAGTTCACGTCCATGGTGACCGTGTCACCGACGCTCCCCTTCAGATGGGCGCCCGCGACCTTGAAGTCGGCCGTGTTGTCGGAGGTGACCGGCACCTCGACGGGGCCGTCGACGACGTCGCTCTCGCCGGACCGCTCGACCAGCTTCACCGCGGGCGCAGTCCCCTGCACGGGCTTCGTGGCGGCGTCGTCCAGCGGAGGGTCGTAGCTCCACACGCTCACGCGCAGGTTGTCGCTGAGCGCGCGGTCCAGGGCCTTGACCGCGAGCGGCTTCTCCAGGACGTAGCCGACCTCGGGCTCAAGCGTCTGGTCGAACTCGCACACGACGTTCGACTTCTCGGTCATCTCGTCGTACGAAACGACATGGTGAGCAGCGCAGTTGGACGGAAGGGCCGCGAAGTCGAGCCCCCGAGTGACGGAATAGAAGACCCAGGCCTTGTCCACGGCCTTCAGTCCCTTGTTCGTGACCGTGACCGGCACGTCGAAACTGCTGCCCGGCTTCACCCCGTCGATCGGGGCGATGTCCCCGAGAAACAGATCGGGCACGGTGTCGTCGGCCACCGCAGCGGGCGCCGCGCCGAGCGCGAGCAGGGCGGCGGCGCTCAGCGCGCCGACAGCGGTGCGGGAGGCGCGAAGGCCGGACAGTGAGAAAGACATGGAGGAGATCCTCTGTGAACACCGGGGAAACGGACGGAGTCCTGCGGGTCTTGCGGGGGCAAGACCCCCGCGTTCGGCGAAAGGTTGCACGGCGTTCGCCAATGGCCACAGGATCCACGCCATCCCAACAAAAACCCCGCCCCGCGTTCACAACAGCACCCACCCCGCGGTCAGCCCCGCCACCGTCCGCCCCACCCGGCAGGCGATTCCCCGAAGCTGGGGACCCACCCACAAAAACACCCCAAACAAGCAGAAACTCCTCCGATCTACGCTTACACAAGCATCCCTCGGCCGACTGACCCCCATCGAATTCGAGACGCCCAACCCCGTATCAGACCCAACCTCTGATCTTGCTCAAAGCCATCAGCCATGCGCATGCCGGAGACATAGGTTCACTTCGACTACGAACGGCGAGGGCGGGGGCGTTGACTCGATGGCGAAGCCGGTACGTGCAGCACTGGGCGAAATCTGGCTCAACTGCCAGGTCTGCCGAGGAGACCTGTTCCGAGAGCGGAACGTCCTGCTCAACAGCACCGGCATGGAGTTCATGAAGCTGGCATGGGCCGACGAGAACGCCACCGGCTTGATCTGCTGGCGATGCGGCTACGTCCACCTCTTCGTCAACAAGGAAATCAAGCTCTACCGAGCGGACAAGTAACGGAGAGCCAGGGCGCCTCTACCCAGCCCCCAACGGCGCGACCAAGAGAACGCCCGCCCCACCGCTGCTCTCGCCGCAGGGGACCTTCCGGAGGCCCTGCTGGATCACCGGCCTTCATGCCCTCAGCGTGCGCCCGCCCAACGGTGTCCGCATCTCATCCACACGAGCACGGAGGTCACAGGCTCGCGGCCGAAGACGGTGTCTGCTCGGACGGCCAGCGTCCAGCGTTGGCACGCGTATGGCCCGAAAACCCTGACCGTCCCCGGGACCCACGCGTAACAAAATGAGGCACGTCATCCTCTTTCGATTCCACCCGAAAGATCGTCCCGGAACACAAAGAGACCCCCTCCGTTCCGCGTTTCCGCAGTTCGGAGAGGGTCTACCTACATGTGGCGGCGCCAGGGTTCGAACCTGGGTAGGCTGAGCCGGCAGATTTACAGTCTGCTCCCTTTGGCCGCTCGGGCACACCGCCGGGGTTGCTGCCCTTCGAACCGCTTTGCGGCGGCGCTCTGTGGCAACGACGTAAACGATACCCGATGCCTGGGGGTGCTTCGCCACCCGATTGATCTGCGCTCGGAGTGGAGGGGGTGGCTAGGCTTATGCGGATGCGGCCCGGGACCGACGTCCGGCCCGAGGGCCGCCCCTACGCACCCCGATACAAGGAGCCACAGGACATGGCCGACTCCAGTTTCGACATCGTCTCGAAGGTCGAGCGGCAGGAGGTCGACAACGCCCTCAACCAGGCCGCCAAGGAGATCTCCCAGCGCTACGACTTCAAGAACGTCGGCGCTTCCATCTCCTGGTCCGGCGAGAAGATCCTCATGGAGGCGAACTCCGAGGAAAGGGTCAAGGCCATCCTCGATGTGTTCGAGACCAAGCTCGTCAAGCGCGGTATCTCGCTGAAGGCGCTGGACGCCGGGGAGCCGCAGCTCTCCGGCAAGGAGTACAAGATCTTCGCGACGATCGAGGAGGGCATCTCCCAGGACAACGCGAAGAAGGTGGCGAAGATCATCCGCGATGAGGGCCCGAAGGGCGTGAAGGCTCAGGTGCAGGGCGAAGAGCTGCGCGTCAGCTCGAAGAGCCGCGACGACCTTCAGGCCGTGCAGGCACTCCTCAAGGGCAAGGACTTCGACTTCGCTCTGCAGTACGTGAACTACCGGTAGGACCGATGGCTGCCGGTACCGGTACCGGCAGCCATCGGTTCTTCCGTTCGTTGTGCGCGCCGCCATGGGGCGCACAACAGTGGACCGCGTACCGAGAAGGGTGGGCACCTGGGTGCCCACCCTTCTCGCCTGCTGGCTGCGGTCTCAGAGGTATGCGCTCAACGGCGCGAGTCGCCGAACAGGATGCGGTAGGCGATCAGCAGCACGAGCGAGCCGCCGATCGCGGATGCCCAGGTGGCGCCGTCGTAGAAGTGCTTGCTGACCGGGTGGTCCAGCCAGCGGGCGGATATCCAGCCCCCGATGAAGGCGCCCGCGACCCCGATGAGGGTCGTCCCTATGAAGCCACCCGGGTCGCGCCCCGGCAGCAGGAACTTGGCGATGGCTCCGGCCAACAGCCCCAGAATGATCCAGCTGATGATGCCCATGCCGTGAACCTGCCTCTCCGCGCTGTGCCCGTGCTGTGCTCATGCTCCGGCCCGGCTGTGTTCATGCGCTCTTACCGCTGGTTGTGCCGGTGTTGTTGTCTCGTCGCCGGGGAGGACGCCTCTGCGACGGCGTCCGGTTGCACTGATCAGTAGGGTGCGGTTCATGACACAGGCCGGTGCGGAGTTGCGGCGGACGCTCGGGGTCAGGGACGCGGTTGTCATCGGTCTCGGGTCGATGGTGGGTGCCGGAATCTTCGCAGCCCTGGGACCCGCGGCGCGGGCAGCCGGGTCGGGGCTGTTCCTGAGCCTCGCCGTCGCCGCCGTGGTCGCCTACTGCAATGCCATGTCCTCGGCGCGGCTGGCCGCGATGTACCCCGCCTCGGGTGGCACCTACGTCTACGGGCGCGAGCGGCTCGGCGACTTCTGGGGCTACCTGGCAGGCTGGTCGTTCGTCGTCGGGAAGACCGCTTCCTGTGCGGCCATGGCGCTCACCGTGGGGGCGTACGTCTGGCCGGGGCAGGCGCACGCGGTGGCGGTCGGGGCCGTGGTGGCACTGACCGCGGTGAACTACGGCGGCGTCCAGAAGTCGGCTTGGCTGACGCGGGCGATCGTGGCGTCGGTCTTCGCGGTCCTCGCTTCCGTGGTGATCGTGTGTCTCGGCTCCGGCGCCGCCGATGCGAGCAGGTTGGACGTCGGGCTCTCAGGCGGCGCGAGCGGGGTGCTTCAGGCAGCCGGTCTGCTGTTCTTCGCGTTCGCCGGGTACGCGCGGATCGCGACCCTCGGTGAGGAGGTACGGGATCCGGCGCGCACCATTCCCCGCGCGATCCCCTTGGCCTTGGGCATCGCGCTTGTGGTGTACGCGGGTGTGGCGGTGGCCGTCCTTTCCGTGCTGGGGTCGGGTGGGCTCGGGCACGCGGCCGCTCCGCTGGCCGACGCGGTGCGGGCAGCAGATGCGCCTGGGCTCGTGCCGGTGGTTCGGGTGGGTGCTGCCGTGGCCGCGCTCGGCTCGCTCCTCGCCCTGATCCTGGGTGTCTCGCGCACGACGCTGGCCATGGCCCGGGACCGTCATCTGCCGGGCGCCCTGGCCGCCGTGCATCCGCGGTTCAAAGTGCCGCACCGGGCAGAGCTGGCCGTGGGTGCGGTGGTCGCCGTGCTGGCCGCGACGGTGGATGTGCGGGGTGCGATCGGCTTCTCCTCCTTCGGTGTGCTGGCGTACTACGCAGTGGCCAACGCGTCCGCATGGACGCTAAGTTCGACGTGGGTGTCGCGGGTCGTGCCGGTCGTGGGGCTCATCGGTTGCGTGGTCCTGGCATTCGCGCTGCCCGGCGTGTCGGTGGCCGTGGGCGCGGCTGCGCTGACGGTGGGGGCGGCGGCGTACGGCGTACGGAAGTGGGCGTCCGGGCGGTAGGCGTCAGGGGCGGGACGGATGTCGGGGCCAGAGGCCCGGACATCCGCCAGCGGCCAGCGGCCAGCGGCAGCGGCAGCGGCAGCGGCAGCGGCAGCGGCAGCGGCAGCGGCAGCGGCAGCTAGAGCGTCGGTGCCGCTGCCGTGCGTATCCGGAAGTCGGGCCAAGGGGCCATGTCCGTCTCGTCGTTGGACTCCTCGTACCAGCCCGTGCCGTCGAGCCAGGTGTGCAGCCAGTCCGCGAGGGCCGGGGCGTCCACATACCAGGCGTTGTCGGCCTCGGCGGCGTTCGGCTCGAAGAGCAGGACTGTGGCCTCCGGGCTGCGGCAGTCCACGCACGCGTACATGCCGCAGCCCCAGTGGGATATCGGCAGGACGCCCTCCGGCCAGGGCCAGTCGGGGTCCTTGCGGCCGCTCTTGCGGTTGGCGAGGTACTGCGGGACCGCGGCGGGCTCGCCCGACGGGTGGCTGTCGAGCAAGGGCAGCAGGCCGTACTCCGGGCCGAATCCGCCGTCCCCTATACGCAGGTACAGCGAGGCGAGCAGCGGCGGCAGGGCGAACCCGAGCACGGCCTCGGCGCGGGCGAGCGCGGTGGCCTCCACGGGCTCGGGCAGTGAAGGCCAGCCCCACGGGCGGGTGTTGCGGGCCTCGACTGTCACCCTGTCCAGCAACTGCTCGATCTCGGTCATGGATTCATGATGCAGCGCGGCACTGACAATCGGGCAGCCTGTGGATAACCCTGTGCCGCCATGGCGTACGTCGTGTGCCGCGCCCCGGTCGCCGCGCTAGCGGCCGGCGAACGGCTGGTCCGTGCGGACGATTTCGCGGCCGAGGGGCAGCAGCGAGACCGGGATCAGCTTGAAGTTGGCGATGCCGAACGGGATGCCGATGATCGTGATGCACAGGAGGAATCCGGTGACGATGTGGGCGATGGCCAGCCACCAGCCCGCGAGGATCAGCCACAGCACGTTGCCGATGCAGGAAGGGGCGCCGGCGTCACGGCGCTCGACCGTCGTATAGCCGAAGGGCCACAGGGCGTAGACCCCGATGCGGAACGCGGCGATGCCGAACGGGATGCCGATGATCGTGATGCACAGCAGTACACCCGCGGCCAGGTATCCGAGGAACAGCCAGAAGCCGCTCAGGACGAGCCAAATGACGTTCAGGATGGTTTTCACTGAGGGCGACCTGCCATTTTCTCGAGCCGGGCGATGCGCTCCGCCATCGGCGGGTGCGTGGAGAACATCTTCGACACTCCCTGTCCCGGGCGGAAGGGGTTCGCGATCATCATGTGGCTCGCGGTCTCGATGCGGGGCTCGGGGGGCAGCGGCAATTGCTTGGTGCCCGCGTCGAGTTTGCGCAGCGCGCTCGCCAGGGCGAGGGGGTCGCCGGTGAGTTGCGCGCCGGACGCATCCGCCTCGTACTCCCTGGAACGGCTGATGGCGAGTTGGATCAGGGATGCGGCGAGCGGTCCCAGAATCATGATCATGAGCATGCCCAGGATGCCGGGGCCGTCGTCGTCGTTCGAGCGGCCGATCGGGATCAGCCAGGCGAAGTTGACCAGGAACATGATCACGGAGGCGAGCGCGCCGGCGACCGACGAGATCAGGATGTCGCGGTTGTAGACGTGGCTGAGTTCGTGGCCGATCACGCCGCGCAGCTCGCGCTCGTCCAGGATGCGCAGGATGCCTTCGGTGCAGCACACCGCCGCGTTGCGAGGGTTGCGGCCGGTCGCGAACGCGTTCGGCGCCTCCGTCGGTGAGATGTACAGGCGCGGCATCGGTTGGCGGGCCTGTGTGGAGAGCTCACGGACCATCCGGTAGAGGGCCGGGGCCTCGAACTCGCTCACAGGACGCGCGCGCATCGCGCGTAGAGCCACTTTGTCGCTGTTCCAGTACGCGTACGCGTTGGTGCCGATCGCTACGAAGAGTGCGACGACGAGTCCGGTACGCCCGAAGAAGCTGCCGATGACGATGATGAGTGCGGACAGTCCCCCGAGGAGTACGGCGGTCCTGAGCCCGTTGTGCCGGCGGTGCACGGTACGCCCTCCAAGTGGTGCGGCAGGGGAACCCTTTGCCTGGTGATGCTCTGCTTCCACTCTTCAGTGGACCCTCCCGTACTGGTCAACGCCAGGCGAGGAGCGCTAGTTCCCTTGTGCGGGCACCTGCGCGCGTGGGCCGTCCGGGTGACGGGGCAGGACGGGCCACGCGCGCGTGGAGGGTGTTTTGGGCGGGCCGGGTCAGAACAGGCCGGTGTCCGAGAATCGCAGGATCAGCTGGGGCGCCCCGGACAGGGCGACGCCCAGGACCGCGGTCAGCGCGATGGCGGCCGTCAGTGGGGCCGGCACCCGGTGCTTCTCGGGCTCGCCCTCGGGCGCGCGGAACAGCAGGGTCGTCCACTGGAGGTAGTAGAAGAGGGCGATCACGACGTTGACGGCCATGACCACGGCCAGCCAGCCGAGCCCCGCGTCGACAGCGGACGCGAAGACGGTGACCTTGGCGAAGAGACCGATGATGCCCGGCGGCAGCCCGGCGAGACAGAGCAGGAAGAAGCCGAGGAGCAGGGCGGCCAGGGGGTTCGACGCGTACAGGCCGCGGTAGTCGCTGATGCGGTTCAGCGCCCTCGTACGGCCCACGAGGGCGGCGACCGCGAAGGCGCCGAGGTTCACGGCCGCGTACATCAGGGCGTACGCGACGGTGGAGCCGATGGCCTTCTCGCCGTCCTTGGAGTAGGCGGCGGAGGCGATCGGCACCAGCAGGTAGCCGGCCTGGCCGACGGAGGACCAGGCGAGCAGCCGTACCGCGCTGTACGCGCGCGTGGTCTGCTGCCGCAGGGCGCCGACGTTGCCGACGGTCATGGTGAGGGCGGCCAGCGCCGCGAGCGCCGGTCCCCAGACGTCCGCGTACGACGGGAAGGCGACGACGGTGACGAGGATCAGCCCGGAGAAGCCGACCGCCTTGCCGACGACCGACAGGTAGGCGGCGATCGGCAGAGGCGCCCCTACGTAGGTGTCGGGCACCCAGAAGTGGAAGGGCACGGCGGCCGTCTTGAAGGCGAAGCCGACGAGCGTGAGGACGACGCCGGCCTGGGCGAGGGTGTGGAACTGTCCGTCGACGTGCTGGATCTTGTCCGCGATCTCGGTGAGGTAGAGGGTGCCGGTCGTCGCGTAGACGAAGCTGACGCCC
Organism: Streptomyces sp. SAS_270; assembly: GCF_052543295.1. Taxonomy (NCBI): domain Bacteria; kingdom Bacillati; phylum Actinomycetota; class Actinomycetes; order Kitasatosporales; family Streptomycetaceae; genus Streptomyces; species Streptomyces sp. SAS_270. The sequence continues at coordinate 14,246 of NZ_JBMNDS010000056.1, read as the reverse complement.
ATGAGGCTCACGGCGGTCGCGGTGACGGAGGACAGGAAGAACTTCAGGGCCGCCTCGGAGGACTTCTTGTCGCCGTGCTTGATGCCGACAAGGGCGAAGGCGGGCAGGGAGGCGACCTCCAGGGCGACGATGAGGGTCGCGAGGTCGCGTGAGGCCGGCAGCAGGGCGGCGCCCGCGGCCGAGGAGAGCAGCAGGAACCAGAACTCCCCTTCGGGGAGTTCCTTGTTGGCGTCCTTGAGGGCGGTCACCGACAACAGGGCCGCAAGAAGTGCGCCGCCGAGGACCAGGAACTGGATGACGAGGGTGAAGCGGTCCGCCGTGTAACTGCACGCGCCTGCGTCGCCCGTCAGACAGAAGGTGGCGCGGTCGCCGTCCAGGAGGGGCAGCAGGAGGAGCGCGGACGCGGCGAGGCCCACGACCGACACCCAGCCGAGTACCGCCTTCTTGTCGTCGCCGAGGAAGAGGTCGACGACGAGCACGACGAGTCCGACGAGCGCGGTGAGAGTGGGCGGCGCGATCGCGAGCCAGTCGACGGACTGGACGAGGGAGCTCATCGGGTGCCTCCTGCGAGGAGCTGCTGCACGGCCGGGTCGGAGAGGCCGAGGAGGGCCTTCGGCCAGAGTCCGGCGACGACGGTGAGGACGACGAGCGGAGTCCAGGCGGCGAACTCGTAGTTCTGGACGTCGGCGAGCTGCGGGCCGTCCGGCTTCGGAGTCGCGCCCATACAGACACGGCGGACGACGAGGAGCATGTACGCGGCGGTGAGCAGCGTGCCGAAGGCGGCGATCGCCATGAACGTGAGGAACGCGGGGCGGCTGAGGTCTTCGGCGGGCTTGAACGCGCCGAACAGCGCCAGCATCTCGCCCCAGAATCCGGCGAGGCCCGGCAGGCCGAGCGAGGCGACGGCGCCGAAGGCGATGAGGCCGCCGAGGCGCGGGGCCTTGCCGTAGAGGGCGGCGCCGGTCTCCTCGGCGAGGGTGTCGAGGTCGGTGGTGCCGGTCCGGTCCTTCAGCGCGCCGACCAGGAAGAAGAGGAGGCCGGTGATGAGGCCGTGCGCGATGTTGGCGAAGAGCGCGCCGTTCACGCCGGTCGGGGTCATCGTCGAGATGCCGAGCAGCACGAAGCCCATGTGGCCGACGGAGGAGTACGCGATGAGGCGCTTGAGATCACCCTTCGCACCCTGTTTGGCGAGGGCCAGGCAGGCCAGGGATCCGTAGATGATCCCGACGACGGCGAAGGCGGCGAGGTAGGGCGCGAAGGTGTGCAGACCGTCGGGCGCGACCGGCAGCAGAATCCGGACGAAACCGTACGTACCCATCTTCAGCAGCACTCCGGCCAGCAGGACCGAGCCAACGGTCGGCGCGGCCGTGTGCGCGTCCGGCAGCCAGCTGTGCAACGGCCACATCGGCGTCTTGACCGCGAGCCCGATTCCGATCGCCAAAACGGCGATGACCTGCACGGATGTGGTCAGCCCGTGACCGTTGTCAGTGGCGAGTGCCACCATGTCAAATGTGCCGGACTTGATTCCGATCAGGAGCAGGCCCAGCAGCATGACGACCGAACCGAGCAGCGTGTACAGGATGAACTTCCAGGCAGCGGCCTGGCGTTCCGCACCGCCCCATCGGGCGATGAGGAAGTACATCGGGATGAGCACCATCTCGAACGCGAGGAAGAACAGCAGCAGGTCGAGGACGGCGAAGGTCGCGAGGGTGCCGGACTCAAGGACGAGCAGCAGGGCGACGAAGGCCTTCGGGGTCGGACCCGCGGGCATTTTGAAGTAGCTGTAGAGCGCGCAGAGGAAGGTCAGCAGCGCGGTCAGGACCAGAAGGGGGAGGGAAATGCCGTCGATGCCGAGGTGGATCCGCACGTCGAGTGCGGGGATCCAGCTGATGTCCGTCGTGGCCTGCATCTTCGACGGGTGGTCGTGGTCGAAGCCGAGCGCGAGGACCATCGCGGCGATGAGCACCGCGCCGGTCACGGTCACGCCGTGCCGCAGCACGGCCTGCTCGGGCGACTTCCCCTTCAGCCCGGGCGGGGCCGGCAGAAGAGCGGCGGCGGCCCCGATGAGCGGGCCGACGACGATGAATGCCAGAAGAATCTGCATCACGGACTCGTTGATATCGATCACGCCTGCTCACGCTCCCGTGGCGACGAGGAGGGCGGCGACCACCAGGACGACGGTGCCGGCGAGCAGCGCGCTCACATAGGTCTGCACGTTGCCGGTCTGGGCGCGGCGTACAGCCGCGCCCAGCC
>NZ_JBMNDS010000056.1:0-11983 GCF_052543295.1 Streptomyces sp. SAS_270 | reverse complement strand
CCCCCCCCCCCCCCCCCCCCCCCCCCCCCCCCCCCCCCCCCCCCCCCCCCCCTCCCCCCCCCCCCCCCCCCCCCCCCCCGAGCCAGCGGGGTAGGGCGCCCGCACCGCGTACGTAGGTGTCGACGACCTCGCGGTCGAGGAATCGCACCAGTGCGGCCGCGGCCTGGACCGGGCGGACGAAGAGCGCCGCGTAGACGGCGTCCAGGTGGAAGCCGACGGCAGCGTGGCGGTGCAGCGGGCCGAGCAGCAGTCGGCCCGGGTCCGCCGGGTCGGGCGCGGAGGCCACGTTTCCGTAGGCGGGTGCATGGCTCGCGATGGCTTCGGCCTCGACCAGCCCGGGGTCGCCCTCGGGGTGGGCCGCGACGGCGCCCAGCGGGACCGGGGCTGCCATAGCGGTGGTGTGCCGCCAGGCGCCGTAGGTGACGAGTCCGCCGACGAGGGCGAGCCCGGTGCCGAGCACGGACGTGGTGAGGACCGGCGTGAGGTCGCGGCCGTCGAACCAGTCGGGCAGCGGCCCGTACGCCAGGCCGACGGCCAGCGAGGGGACCGCCAGGACCCACAGCGTCACGGTCATGGTGAGGGGCTGCCTGCCGTGGTCGGGGGCCTCGGGGCCCCGGCCGCGGAAGGCCAGCAGCCAGAGGCGGGTGGCGTAGGCGGCGGTGAGCACGGCGGTGAGCAGGCCGGCGACGAGGACGATCCAGCCCGCGGCGCCGGGGGCGTGCTCGGTGTGGCCGGTGGCGACGTGTTCGGCGGCGCCGAGGACGGCTTCCTTGGAGAAGAAGCCGCTGAACGGCGGCATCGCGGCGAGAGCGAGCAGCGCCACGGTCATCGTCCAGTAAGCGTCGGGGATGCGGGCGCGCAGGTCCTTCATCCGGGACATGGCGGCCAGCGAGTTGGTGCCGGTCGCGTGGATGATCACGCCGGCCGCGAGGAACAGGAGCGCCTTGAAGGCGCCGTGCGACAGGAGGTGGAAGACGGCGGCACCACGGTCGCCGACGGCAAGGGCGCCGGTCATGTAGCCGAGTTGGCCGATCGTCGAGTACGCGAGGACGCGCTTGATGTCGTCCTGGGCGAGCGCGGCGAGTGCCGAGCCGGCCATCGTGACGGCGGCCATGACGGCGAGGACGACCATCGCGGCCGAGGAGGACTGGAAGACGGGGAGGAGCCGGGCGATGAAGTAGACACCGGCGGCGACCATCGTCGCGGCGTGGATCAGGGCGGAGACGGGCGTGGGGCCCGCCATCGCGTCGGGGAGCCAGGTGTGCAGCGGGAACTGCGCCGACTTGCCCGCCACGCCGGCGAGGAGCAGCAGAGCGATCAGCGTCGGGTGGTCGAGTCCGCCGCCGGCGACCGCGCCGAAGACCTTGGTGATGCGGAAGGACCCGGCGTCGGTGGCGAGTGCGAACAGGCCGATGAGGAAGGGGACGTCGCCGAGCTTGGTGACCAGGAAGGCCTTGATCGAGGCGGCGCGGGCCTCGGGGGTCTCCCAGTAGTGGCCGACCAGGAAGTACGAGCAGATGCCCATGATCTCCCAGCCGACCAGGAGCACGATCAGGTCGCCGGAGTAGACGACGAGCAGCATCGCGGAGGTGAAGAGGGAGACGAGAGCGGCGTACGAGGGGTAGCGCGGGTCGTCGCGCAGGTAGCCCGTCGAGTAGATCTGCACGCAGGACGCGACCAGGCCGACCAGGACGGCGACGAGGGCGGCGAAGCCGTCGATGTGCAGAGCCAGTTCGATCGGGACCGAGCCGGTGGGTGTCAGCTCGGTGGCGGCGTTGACCGCCTGCTCGCCGCCCTGGCGTACGGCGACCAGCACGGCGACGACGAGTGCGGTCAGGGTCGGCAGGACGGCGAGGGGCCGGACGAAGCCCGGGGCCGTGCGGCCGAGGAGGAGTCCCGCCACGGAGCCCAGGAAAGGTAGGAGGGGGACGAGGACGGCGAGGGTGGTCGTGGTCACGCGGTGGCCTCAGCCTTCTCGGCCGCGGGTGCGCCACTGTCGTGGCCCTCGGCGGTGTCGCGGAGCTTGTCGATGTCCGAGGTGCCGCGATTGCGGTGGACGGCGAGGACGATCGCCAGGCCGATGCCGATCTCGGCGGCGGCGATGGCGATGGTGAACAGGGTCAGTGCCTGGCCGGAGTGCAGGGTGTCGCGGGCGGTCCTGGAGAGCCAGACGTCGAAGGCGACGAGGTTCAGGTTGACGGCGTTGAGCATCAGCTCGACGGACATCAGGACGAGGATCGCGTTGCGCCGCGCGAGGACTCCGTACAGGCCCGTGCAGAAGAGGAGGGCGGAGAGCACGGCGGGATAGGCGAGGTGCATCAGCGGGGCCCTTCCTTGGCCGGGGACTGCCCGTCGGAGGCGGCCGTACGGCTCGGGGTACCGCGTGCGGCGGAGGGGCCGGCAGCGGAGGGGGTGCCCGTCCCGGAGAGGGCGCCCGGCCCTGTGGGAGTGCCTCGCCCGGAGGCCGGGCGGGCGGTGGTGGTGGCCGCGTCCGCCTTCGCCTTGCGGGAGAGGACGATCGCGCCGACGAGGGCGGCGAGGAGGAGGACGGAGAGGGCTTCGAAGGGAAGCACCCAGTTCTGGAAGAGGCTCGCGCCGGTCACGGCTGTGGAACCGGCGGCGGCGCCGTCCAGGTCGACCCAGGTGGTCCGGAAGGCGTCGACAACGACCCAGATCAGGGCGCCGGCCGCGGCGACGGCCACGGTCAGGGCGGCCCAGCGGTTGCCGGAGTCGGCGTCCGGGGAGCGGCCGATGGGGGCCCTGGTGAGCATCAGACCGAACAGGAGGAGAACGACGACGGAGCCGACGTAGATGAGGACCTGCACCCAGGCGATGAACTCGGCCGTGAGGAGGAGGTATTCGACGGCGATACCGCCGAGCGCCACCACGAGCCACAAGGCGGCGTGCACCAGCTGCTTGGTGGTGACGGTGACGATCGCGGCGCCGAAGGTGACCAGGCCGACGAGGAGGAAGGCGATCTCGACGCCGGTCGGGGAGAGGAAGCCGTGGCCCTCGGCGGCGGTGGTGGTCGCGGCCCGCGCCGCGGCGGCCGTTCCTGCTGCGGCCGTTGCTGCGGCGAGACTCACGACTCACCCTCCTGCGGATCGGCGGGCGGGGTGGGCGGTCCGTTGGTGGTGGGGGTTTCGGCGGTGTCGGCCGTATCGGCGGCCGGAGGTTCGGGCGCGCCCACAGCCGGAGGCTCGGTCGTGCCAGCACCTGCACCTGCACCGGTACCTGTGCTCACGCCGGTGTCCTCGGCTGAGGTCTCGGCCTGGGCGGGAGTCTGCGGCTCTGCCTTGGCGGGGGTCCGGGTGGGGGCCGGAGACTCGGGCTCGGTGGCTGTTGCCTGTTCTGCGGCGAGTTTGTCGGCGGCTTTGCGGGCGGCGGTGAATTCCTTGGGTTCCTCGGCGCCGGGGTCGAGGGCGGGTGGGGCCGGGACGGTCCACATCCACTCGCGGAGCTTGTCGCGCTCGTGGGTGAGTTCGTGGATGTCGGTCTCCGCGTACTCGAACTCGGGGGACCAGAAGAGGGCGTCGAAAGGGCAGACCTCGATGCAGATACCGCAGTACATGCAGAGGGAGAAGTCGATGGCGAAGCGGTCGAGGACGTTGCGGCTGCGCTCGCGTCCGCCGGGGGCGGCGGGCGGGACCGTCTCCTTGTGGGAGTCGATGTAGATGCACCAGTCGGGGCACTCGCGAGCGCACAGCATGCAGACCGTGCAGTTCTCCTCGAAGAGGCCGATGACACCGCGCGAACGGGGCGGGAGGTCGGGCTGGGCGTCCGGGTACTGCGCGGTGTGCGAGCGCTTCGTCATCGTGCGGAGAGTGACGGCCAGGCCCTTGGCGAGGCCACTGCCGGGGATCGGAGCCATGGTTACGAGATCACCACCTTCACGACGCCGGTGAGGGCGATCTGGGCGAGAGCGAGCGGGACGAGGAGGGTCCAGGAGAGTTTCTGGAGCTGGTCCTCGCGAAGACGGGGGTAGGTGACGCGCAGCCAGATCACGACGAAGGCCAGGACCGCGGTCTTCAGGAGGGTCCAGACCCAGCCGAAGCCGTCGGCGCCTCCCGGACCGTGCCAGCCGCCCAGGAAGAGGACGGTGGTCAGACCGCACAGGACGACGATTCCGGCGTACTCGGCGAGGAGGAAGAGAGCGAAGCGCAGGCCGGTGTACTCGGTGTACGCGCCGAAGATGATCTCCGAGTCGGCGACCGGCATGTCGAAGGGCGGCCGCTGGAGCTCGGCCAGTCCCGCGACGAAGAAGACGATCGCGCCGACGATCTGCCATGGCAGCCACCACCACTCGAAGGCGTCGACGATGCCGGGGAGGGAGACGGTGCCGGCCGCCATCGCCACCGAGGCGGCGGTGAGCAGCATGGGCAGTTCGTAGGCGAGGAGCTGGGCTGCCGTACGGAGGCCGCCGAGGAGGGAGAACTTGTTGGCGGAGGCCCAGCCGGCCATGAGTGAGCCGAGGACTCCGACGCCCATGACGGCGAGCACGAAGAAGATGCCCGCGTCGACGACCTCGCCGACGGCTCCCTCGCCGGGGCCGATCGGGATGGCGAGGAGGACCAGGAGGTATGGGAGGAGGGCCACGGCGGGGGCGAGTTGGAAGATACGGCGGTCCGCGCCCGCGGGGACGATGTCTTCCTTCTGCGCGAACTTCACGCCGTCCGCGACCAGTTGGGCCCAGCCGTGGAAGCCACCCGCGTACATCGGACCCAGGCGGCCCTGCATGTGAGCCATCACCTTGTGCTCGGTCTGCCCCACGATCAAGGGGAACGTCAGGAACACGACGAAGACGACGAGGAGTCGCAGGGCGACGTCGAGAGCGTCGTTCACTGCGCGCCTCCTGCGGGGTCTGCGGGGTTCGCCGCATCTGACGGGTCCGGCGGGCTTGCCTGGTCCTCCGGGTCGGCGGAGGCGGGGTCCTGGCTCTCGTCGGACTGCGGGACGGATTCCGGCGCGGCCTCCGTTGCCGGAGTCGCGGACCCCGAGGTGGCATCGGTCGTCGGAGCCGCTTCAGTCCCCGAGGTGGTGTCGGTCGCCGGCGTGGCCTTGGGGTCGCCGTCCTGGCCCGGCTCTTCGAACGCGGGGCGGGCGTGGTGCCACGGGGCGTCCGTGCCGCGCGACGTGTCGGGACCGCTCGGTGACGGTGCGGCAGGCGGCTTGGGCTCGTTGCCGGCCGGGGCCGCGGAAGGCGTCGCTGCGGCGGCGGTTTGGGCGCGTTGGGTCGCCGAGCCCTGGCTCGCGCTGCGTGCGCGGCGGGCCGGTGCCGGGGTGTCCGCAGAGGCGGGGGGAGCCGTCTGGCCGACCGAACCCTCGTCTGCCGCCTGGCCGACCGAACCTTCGGCTGCCGCCTGGCCGACCGAGCCCTCGGCTGCCGTGCGGGCTCGGCGTGCCGGGCGGTCGCCTGCCGCGCGGGCGGCGCCGCGGGCCGGGCGGGAGGGGGCGGGCGGGAGTTGGCCCTTGAGGGGGCCCCACTCGTTGGGGTCGGGGACGCCCGGGGGGAGCATCTGGCGGCGCTTGGGTCCGCCGTGCTCGGACTCGCCGGGTTCCTTCGCGCCGGGCCATGCCTTGGCCACGCGGGCGGCGAGGACGAAGTCCTTGCGGAGGGGGTGGCCCTCGAAGTTTTCGGGCAGCAGGAGGTGGTCCAGTGCCGGGTGGCCCTCGAAGGAGACGCCGAACATTTCGTGGGTCTCACGTTCGTGCCAGGCGGCGCCGGCGTAGACGGAGATCGCGGACGGCAGGACCGCCGCCTCGTGCGGAACCGTCGTCCGTACGAGAAGCCTGCGCACCGGGGAGAGCGCCACCACGTGGGCGGAGACGCGGAAGCCAGTGCCGGGTTCGTCGACCGCGCTCAGCCAGTCGAAGTACGTGCACGACAGGGTGGTGCGGGCCGTCTCCAGAGCGGTGATCCAGGCCGTCGGCGGTACGTCGACCGTGAGGACGTCGTACGACTCCTCGGCCGTGGCCTCCGGGCCGAAGAGTTCCTCGACGGGAGCGGGCAGCCAGCCGACGGTCATCGGCCCTCCCCCGCGACCGGACCCGACACCGGACCCGACACCGGACCCGACGCCGGACCCTCAGCCGGTGGCCCGGCCGGCGGCTGCACCAGCCCGCTCTGCAGCGCGGCCGTCGACGGGCGTGTGACGCCGTACCGCTCCCCCAGTGATTCCCGAGCGATCTTCTCCTGGAGCTTGAGGATGCCTTGGAGGAGGGCTTCCGGACGCGGGGGGCAGCCGGGGACGTAAACGTCGACGGGGATGATCTGGTCAACGCCCTTGGTGACGGAGTACGAGTCCCAGTAAGGGCCGCCGCAGTTGGAGCAGGCGCCGAACGAGATGACGTACTTCGGCTCGGGCATCTGCTCGTACAACCGCTTCACGGCGGGCGCCATCTTGTCCGTCACCGTCCCCGACACCACCATCAGGTCGGCCTGGCGCGGACCCGGTGCGAAGGGGATCACGCCGAGGCGGATGAAGTCGTGGCGGGCCATCGACGCGGCGATGAACTCGATCGCGCAGCAGGCGAGGCCGAAGTTGAAGACCCAGAGCGAGTAGCGGCGGCCCCAGTTGAGGACGACCTTCATGGGCTCCGGGGCGAGGCGCGAGAGGGCGCCGAGCCGCTTCGGCTCCGGGAGGAGAACGGGCTCCGGCGCATGTGCTTCCGGCGTCACGCCCATGTGAGGACGCCCTTCTTGTATGCGTACAGCAGGCCGACGGCGAGGAAGCCGAGGAAGAGGAACATCTCCACGAGGGTCGCGGCGCCGTAGCCGGGCGCTGCGAAGACCGTCGCCCAGGGGAAGAGGAAGATCGAGTCGACGGCGAAGATGACGTAGAGGAAGGCGTAGACGTAGTAGCGGACCTGGGTGTGGGCCCAGCCCTCGCCGACGGGGTCGACACCGCACTCGTACGTCAGGAGTTTCTCGGGGGTGGGGACCACCGGCCGCAGCAGACGTCCCGCGCCGAAGGCGACGGCGACGAACAGCACGCCGACGAGGGCGAGCAGTCCGACGACCGAGTAGGACTGGAAATAGTCCGCCGCGACGACGGCTCGGTTCCCGGTTCCCGCGACCATGGTCGGTTCCGGCACGTCCGCCCCTCGCTCCCTGAACGTTGTGTTCGACGATCTGTACGCACCGGAGTCTAGGGCCTGCTAAAGAGACGGTAAGCAGCCCGTCACAGGTTGCCATGCCCGAAGGCGTTCGTCGCCCTGTCCGAACGCGTTCGGGGGTGGGGTGGGGTTTTCCCCAGGGGAACCTGGCGGTCCCCCTCATGGCATTACGGCCCGCGGCCCGGCAGGCTGGCGGACATGACCGAACGCAGCACCACGCACGGGCCGGGGGCGCCCGTCATCGGCCCGCCGGACGAAGGCACCTACCGGGGCTCCTACGCAGGCGCCTACGGCGGCACGTCCGACGCAGCCCACAACGGCGCCCACGGCGGCAAGTACGGCGGCGCGTACGGCGGAGCCACCGACGGCACCGCGGACGGAGACCAGCTGCCGCCCGCCCGATTCGCCCTCGGCGGGCAGACGTGGAAGGAGATCGCGCATCTCCTCACGAATCTGCCGCTCGCCATCGTCGGCTTCACGTACGTCGCGGCGATGGTGTTCACCGGTGCGGGGCTCGCGGTGACGGTGGTCGGACTGCCGTTGCTGGCCGGCGGGCTGCGGGGCGTGCGGCAGCTGGGCAAGGCGGAGCGGGCGCGGGCGCGGAAGCTGCTCGGCCTGCGGATCGACGAGCCGAGCCCGCTGCCGGTGCGCCGGACCGGTTTCTTCGGCTGGCTGTGGTCGAGCCTGAAGGACCCGGTGGGCTGGCGGACGGTCCTGTACGAGTTCATACGGCTGCCGTGGGGCATCGCGACGTTCACGATCACGATGGTGTCGTTGTTCGTGCTGTGGCCGGTGCTGCCGTTCCTGGCGCGGGGGCTGACGAACGTGGACCGGGCCCTGGTGCGCGGGCTGCTGTCGCCCTCCGACGAGCTGGAGCGGCGTATCGCCGAGCTGGAGTCGGACCGTGGGGTCGTCGTGGACACGGCCGCGGCCGACCTGCGCCGTATCGAACGCGATCTGCACGACGGGGCGCAGGCCCGGCTGGTCAACCTCGCAATGGGGCTCGGTCTCGCGAAGGAGAAGCTTCTGGAGGGCCAGGCCGACGAGCAGGTCGCGGCCATGGTCGACGAGGCGCACGGCGAGGTGAAGCTCGCCCTGCAGGAGCTGCGTGACCTGGCGCGCGGCATCCACCCGGCGGTTCTCACCGACCGGGGCCTGGACGCGGCGCTGTCGTCGGTCGCCTCCCGGTGCACCGTGCCGGTGAAGGTGACGGCCGACCTCCCGGCCCGCCCTGCGGCGGCCATCGAGGGGATCGCCTACTTCACCGTCTCCGAGCTGCTGCAGAACGTCAGCAAGCACAGCGGGGCGCGATCCGCGTCCGTCGATGTGTGGCGCTCGGACGAGCGGCTGCTGATCCAGGTCCAGGACGACGGGCGCGGCGGCGCCGGCCTCGACGGCGGTACGGGGATGGCGGGGCTCGCGGACCGGCTCGGCGCGGTCGACGGCCTGTTCGTCATCGACTCGCCGGTCGGCGGCCCGACCACCATCACGGCGGAACTGCCGTGGCGGGACCGCCAGGACGGGCCGGAACGCTAGTCACCGGCACCCGCACCACGCCTGCCACCGCCACCACGCCCGCCACCTGCACCGGCACCGGCACCGGCACCGGCACGACAGTCGTAAAAACGAACGCCCGGCGCGCCACAGAGCCCGCCGGGCGTCCGCGTTCCCCCGCGCGAGGTCAGGCCGAGATGAGGTAGGGAAAACCCCCGCCTCAAGACGCCGACCCGCTCCATGGCCCAAAAGCACCGCGGCCAGCAGAGTGGGGATACAAGCCGGCGAGCAGACGCGCAGAGCAGACGAGTAGAACGGACGACGCCGATGGCCACGGAGTACGGACAGGGGTACGGGTCGCACAGTGGTCCCGGATTCCGCGGGGCGGGCGCCGATGAGCGGCGGCACCGTCTCCCGGCCCCGCTGCGGGCGCCGATCGAGGCCCGCAGCTGGCGTGAGTTCGGCTATGTGATGCTCAGCTTCCCGATCAGCGTCGTCATGTTCACGTTCACCGTCACGATGTTCTCGCTCGGCGCCGGTCTGCTGATCACCTTCGTCGGCGTCCCGGTGCTCGCGGCGACCCTGGCGAGCTGCCGCGGCTTCGGCTCGCTGGAGCGGGCGCGGGCGCGCGCACTGCTCCGCCTGGAGGTGGCCGAGCCGGAGCCGCTGCGCATGAAGGGGCACGGGGCGCTGGCCTGGATGGGGGCCGTGCTGAAGAGCGGCACGTCCTGGCGGCATCTGCTGTACGCGGTGCTGCACTTTCCGTGGGCCGTGTTCTCGTTCGTCGTGGCGCTGAATGTCTGGGCGTACGGCTGGGCCCTGCTGACGTATCCGCTGTGGTTCTGGATCTTCCCGATGTACGGCGGCCAGGGCGGGCTTCAGTTGTACGGCGACGGCACGCACTCCATCTACCTCGACAACCCGTTCGAGGTCACGGTGACCGCGCTGGTCGGGCTGCTCTTCACGATGGCCACGCCGTGGATCGTGCGGGCGCTGACGACGGTGGACCGGCTGATGGTGCACGGGCTGCTCGGCCCTTCGAAGCTGGCGACGCGTGTGGTGGAGCTGGAGTCGGACCGTGGGGTCGTCGTGGACACGGCCGCGGCCGACCTGCGCCGTATCGAACGCGATCTGCACGACGGGGCGCAGGCCCGACTGGTCAACCTCGCGATGGGGCTCGGTCTCGCGAAGGAGAAGCTGACGGAGGACCCGCAGGCCGCGGCGCGCATGGTCGACGAGGCGCACGGCGAGGTGAAGACGGCGTTGCAGGAGCTGCGGGATCTGGCGCGCGGCATCCACCCTGCGGTTCTCACCGACCGGGGCCTGGACGCGGCACTGTCCGCGGTGGCCTCGCGTTGCACGGTGCCGGTGCAGGTCGAGGTGGACCTGCCGTCCCGGCCGGCGCCCGCCATCGAGGGGATCGCCTACTTCACGGTGTCCGAGCTGCTGCAGAACATCAGCAAGCACTCGCGGGCGACCGTCGCCATGGTCGATGTGTGGCGCGTCGAGAACCGGCTGATGATCCAGGTCACCGACAACGGTGTGGGCGGAGCGGACGTCTCGGGCGGGTCCGGGCTGGCGGGGCTCGCCGAGCGGCTCGACGCGGTGGACGGGATTCTGGTGGTGGACTCGCCCGTGGCCGGGCCGACCCGGATCACGGCGGAGCTGCCCTGGCGGGGGTGACGCCTGCCGGGGCCTGCCAGGGCCTGCCGGGGGGCGGGCCCTACGGGGTTTCGCCCCCTCCACCCCTACCCGTCCCGTTGTCCTGGGGGCTGCGCCCCTTTCCCCCTGCCATCCCGCTTCGCGCTCGTCCTCGAACGCCGGACGGGCTGAAATGCCCCAACCACTCCCGGCTATTCCCGTTGCTCGGGAGCGGTCCGGTCCCGATGCTGGAATGCTGGGGGCTGTCGTATGAGCGGGGACTGGACCGGCGGAAGCCGGGAGCGGACCCCGGCGGGCCGGGAGGTACCGGTGCGGGCCGGGGACGGGCTGTGGGGGGCCGAAAATCGTGGAGGACAGGGTGCGGGTGGTCATCGCCGAGGATTCAGTGCTGCTCAGGGAGGGCCTGACCCGGTTGCTGACCGACCGTGGACACGACGTGGTGGCGGGTGTCGGGGACGGTGACGCGCTGATCAAGACCATCACCGAGCTGGCGACGCAGAACGAGCTGCCTGACGTCGTCGTCGCCGATGTGCGGATGCCGCCGACACACACCGACGAGGGGGTCAGGGCCGCGGTGCAGCTGCGCAAGGCGCATCCCGGGCTCGGCGTCCTGGTGCTGTCGCAGTACGTCGAGGAGCAGTACGCCACCGAACTGCTCGCGGGTTCGAGCCACGGGGTCGGCTATCTGCTCAAGGACCGGGTAGCCGAGGTACGTGAGTTCGTCGACGCGGTGGTGCGGGTGGCCCAGGGAGGCACGGCGCTGGACCCCGAAGTGGTGGCGCAGCTGCTCGGCCGCAGCCGCAAGCAGGACGTGCTCGCGGGACTCACCCCGCGTGAGCGAGAAGTCCTGGGACTGATGGCCGAGGGGCGCACGAACTCGGCCGTCGCCCGTCAGCTGGTGGTGAGCGACGGCGCGGTGGAGAAGCACGTCAGCAACATCTTCCTGAAGCTCGGTCTGTCCCCAAGTGACGGGGACCACCGGCGTGTTCTGGCCGTGCTCACCTATCTGAACTCCTGACTACCTGACACTGTGTCAGCTGATAGGTGAAGCCGGAACCGCCGCGTGTGAAACCGGACCAGTGCCCGAACCAATGTGCGTGAAGCAAGAACCAGTGGGTGAGCGGGGAGCGTCTACCAGGAAAGCGCCGGGGGGCGAGCAAATCATGGCAAATCAGGGCGCGTGGTCGTCTCAAATGGGTGTCCATCATGCGAATGGCCACAGGAAGGCGACCCTTACCGACGTAGGGTTGATATTGGGAAGGCCGGCGGGACGGCCACTCCCGAAAAGCCGCCTCGAGGGAGGTCCAGTTCAGTGACGAGCCAGGTCAGTAGCCCAGCGGAGCAGGCCGACGAAGCCGTCGTAGGAGAACAGCGCAAACCGGTGGGGGCGAAGGATGTCCGCCGGCTGGATCGGGTGATCATCCGGTTCGCGGGGGACTCGGGTGACGGTATGCAGCTGACGGGGGACCGGTTCACCTCCGAGACGGCATCGTTCGGTAATGATCTGTCCACGCTGCCGAACTTCCCCGCCGAGATCCGGGCGCCCGCAGGCACCCTGCCGGGCGTTTCGTCGTTCCAGCTGCATTTCGCCGACCACGACATCCTGACCCCCGGCGACGCGCCGAACGTGCTGGTGGCGATGAACCCGGCCGCGTTGAAGGCGAACGTGGGCGATCTGCCGCGCGGCGCGGAGATCATCGTCAACACGGAC